>JAGPIY010000126.1 GCA_018054715.1 Bacteroidaceae bacterium | reverse complement strand
ATTATGATATATACTATATTTGCCCCCGAGAAGCTAGTGGGTCAAGCTATGTTACCCGCTTCAAAAAGTATTAGCAATCGTGCTCTAGTTCTCCATGCACTGGCTGGAGGACAGATGAATGACATTCATAATTTATCGGATTGTGATGATACTAAAGTAATGATTCGTGCGCTCAGTGAGAAGAATCCTGAAACAGTAGATATATTGGCAGCCGGTACGGCCATGCGATTTCTTACAGCTTATTTTGCAGCAACACCAAGCAATTGCATCATCACCGGAACAGAACGAATGCTGCAACGCCCTATCGGAGTGCTAGTTGAAGCGCTACGTAGTTTGGGTGCTGACATTGAATATACAGAAAAAGAAGGATATCCTCCTTTACGCATCAGAGGAAAAGCTCTTCGTGGTGGCTCTTTGTTACTACCCGGAAATGTGAGTTCACAATATATCTCGGCTTTACTAATGATTGCACCGACCCTTAAAGAAGGGTTAAAGATTACGTTGACCGGGAAGATCATCTCACGCCCTTACCTCAATTTGACATTACAGCTAATGCACGAATTTGGAGCAGAAGCCGAATGGTCGGGGGAAGCTGAGCTTACCGTAAAGCCAAAACCTTATCAAGCAATATCTTATTTTGTAGAAAATGACTGGAGTGCGGCTTCTTATTGGTATCAAATGGTGGCATTAAGCACTTCTGAATCTGAAATCACGCTACAAGGCTTGCAAGCAAAGAGCTTTCAAGGCGACAGCAAAGTGGCTGAACTCTTTGAACAGCTAGGTGTAAAAACGACCTTCTCGAATGAATTAGAAGATTCGCTACAGGGGGGGACACTAAAACTAATACAAACAGGGGAAGTCTGCTCACGCATGGACTATGATTTCATCAATCAACCTGATTTAGCACAAACCTTTGTGGTTACTTGTGCGCTTCTAAATATCCCATTCCACTTTACAGGTTTACAAAGCTTAAAGATTAAAGAAACAGATCGCATTGCCGCACTTATCGCAGAAATGAAGAAACTGGGATATAGTCTCAGCGAAGCGAACGATAGTGAATTATTCTGGAATGGAGAACGTTGTGAAGCTAGCTTTGCAGATGATGCTATCGCCACGTATAAAGACCACCGCATGGCGATGGCCTTTGCACCTGCGACTTTACGCATTCCCTTTTTACAGATCAACGATCCCGGCGTAGTCAGCAAATCATACCCTACCTACTGGGAGGCACTGATACGTCTAGGATTCCGCATTGAGGCGAAAAGCATCCGTTAAGAACGCCACTTCGCCAAAAGGCGTAGAGCTTCACCCACCCAAAGCACGAAGCTGGTAGCTATTGTAATGATGATCCAATCGGTTACACTGATTGGAACTACTGTGAACATCTTACCTCCAAAAGTTACTATTAATATCTGCCCTATGAATATTACTAGAGCGATAACAAGAAAACTACGGCATTTCGCTAAGTCGGAAAAAGCAGAGCGTTTAGTGAAAAGTGTACGAGCGTTAAACATGTTCCAAAACTGAAGCATCACAAAGATGGTAAAGAAGAGCGACAGCTCATATTCCGTCAATCCATTCGCTACGGGAGCAACATTAAAAAGGTCTTTAGCAAAGGCTGAAATACTAAAAGCCGCAAGTCCGGCAGCTTCACCCGAAGCGCTAAAAGGCACAACATCTACGTATTTAAAATATTGTAATAGTCCAAAAAGTAAGATTACGAAGGTGATGCCAATGCTTAGTATGCGTACTGCCATCGGACGCGTGATGATAAAATCTGTTGTACGTCGTGGCTTATCTTCCATCACTTTTTCATTCGGAGGTAAAGATGCCAATGCCATTGCAGCAAAAGTATCCATTATTAAATTAACCCAAAGCATCTGAGTAACAGTAAGCGGACTCTCGGTAGAGAAGAAAGCTCCAACCAATACTATTAAACAAGCAGCCACATTGATGGTCATCTGGAAAAGGATGAAACGTTGGATATTTTGATACAACGAACGTCCCCACATCACCGCACTACCAATACTACGGAAGGAATTATCTAAGATGGTAATTGCACTAGCTTCTTTGGCTACAGAGGTGCCATCTCCCATTGAAAGGCCTACTTGAGCAGCTTTCAGAGCAGGAGCATCATTGGTTCCATCGCCGGTTACAGCGACCACTTCGCCAAGATCTTGCAAGGCTTTCACTAAACGCTGCTTATCTAATGGACGGGCACGACTAATAACTTTAAAGTCGCCTACACGTTGTAATAGTTCTTCATCACTAAGGGCGGCAAAATCGGGACCGGTAATATGCTGGGCGTCTCCATCTGTAGGAAGCCATAGTCCAATTTGTCGACCAATTTCTTTGGCTGTTCCGGGAGTGTCGCCTGTTACAATCTTTACCGAGATGCCTGCATTCAAGCAGGTACGGATTGCTGCCGGAACTTCTTCACGGACAGGATCGGAAATGGCTACGATGCCAAGGAAGGATAAACCTTTCACTGCAAGTCGACCATCCACAAAGTAATTCGCAATCTCGCCTTCCGAAGTTTCTATTATCTTATAAGCAAAACCTAAGGTACGCATTGCTTGTTGCTGATAAGCAAGCAAACGGCCTTCTATATCAGCACGATCGGCTACACCCTCACAAAGGGAAAGAATTACCTCAGGAGCTCCTTTTACATATAATACAGTTTTTCCTAGCAGTGGAGAGCTTACTACAGTAGCCATGTATTTACGTTCCGTAGAAAAAGGAAGTTGGTCTTTCACTTCTGCAGCATGGCGAAGCGACATATAATCGAGACCTTGTCCATGTAACCAAAGTAACATAGCTCCTTCCGTAGGATTTCCTAAAGCAGAGATACGTTCCGGAGTAGTATAATCAAGATAAGCGGTAGAATTGACAGCAATACCTTCCTTTATAAGGTTGGACTCTGAATCGTCACCAAGTGAAGATATTGAAAACCGAGTTTCAAAAACACGCATCTGATTCTGGGTTAGCGTACCTGTTTTATCTGTACAAATCACAGTGCAAGCCCCCATGGTTTCGCAAGCATGCATTTTACGCACCAAGTTATTTGCAGTAAGCATGCGCTTCATGCTGAGTGCCAAACTTAAAGCGACACTCATAGGAAGGCCTTCCGGAACAGCAACGACTATCACTGTCACTGCAATCATTGCAGTGTGCAGTACATATTGCAAGAAAAAGAGCCAATCAATATTAGGGGTATTATAAAAGTACAACCCCACACGGCCGAGTAAAATCAGAGCGGCAATACAATAGCTACCCCATGTAATGAATCTGCTTAGACGATCAAGTTGTATATTTAGTGGAGTCTTTACCCCATTATCTATTTGCGAACCTTTATATACTTTACCATACTCCGTATAGTCGCCCACACAAGTTACTTTAAATATACCATGTCCTTCAATAACAGTCGTTCCTTTCATCACTGCATTCGAAGGATAAGTAGAATCTGCGTGAAACTCTGCTTCATCGATAGTCTTAGGCATCATTGGCTCACCAGTAAGAGTCGCTTCATTAACCTGAAGAGAAACAGCTTCAAGGAGTTCTCCATCGGCTGGAATTTCATCTCCTGTTTCTATTATAATGATATCTCCTACTACGACTTCCTTGCGAGGTATTTGACAAATCATTGCTGTACGAACTGCCTTTACCAAAGTATCGTCATTTACCTGATTAAGCACTTCAAATTTCTTCTTGGCACTCCATTCAAAGGCAAAACCCACGCACGTAGCTAATAAGATGGCTAATAAGATACCCACCGGATCAAAAAATACATCTACGTCTCCTATTGAATAATATTCGTAACACGAAACCCCAAACGAGAGGGCTAACGCAACGAGAAGGATGATAATAATAGGATCGGCGAACTTTCCTAAAAACTCTTTCCACAAAGGCGTTTTTTGAGGAGGAGTCAACACATTGCTACCATTCGCAGTGCGACTGTCGGCTACTTCTTGGGCATTCAAGCCCGTGTAATGAGGTTTTTGTTTCTGTTCCATAATGAGCGCAAAGATACGATTTTATCTTGAATTTATAGTGCTTTCTAAGCAAAAAAGACGGCTCTGAATTTAAAAAAGTAGAGCCGTCTTTTTTTACTTAAAGCTTTATTTCTTTTGGATGTAATTTACAATCCATTCACCAACTTCAGAAGTAGAACAAGGCTTATGCCCCTCAACCTGAATATCCTCAGTACGGATATTTCCATCCATAGAAGCATCTACTGCATCGCGGATCAATTTTGCTTCTTCTTTTAAATCGAAAGCATACTCAAACATCATTGCAGCTGAAAGGATAGTAGCCACAGGATTGGCAATATTCTTACCTGCAGCCTGAGGCCAAGAACCATGAATTGGCTCGAATACCGAAGTATGCAAGCCTACTGAAGCAGAAGGGAGCAAGCCCATTGAACCGGTAATTACAGAACCTTCATCAGTAAGGATATCACCAAACATATTCTCCGTTACAAGTACATCGAAAGCAGTAGGCCATTGAATCATACGCATCGCTGCATTATCGACAAACATATATTCAGTTTCTACTTCCGGATAAGAAGGAGCCATTTCTTTAGCCACTTCACGCCAAAGACGTGAGGTGGCAAGTACATTGGCTTTATCTACTACGGTCAATTTCTTACGACGCTTCATTGCAAACTCGTAAGCGGTTTTCAAGATACGCTCAATCTCGTCACGGCTATATACACAAGTATCATAAGCAGTATTGCCATCTTCGCTACGACCTTGAGGACGACCAAAATAAAGGCCGCCGGTTAGTTCACGAATACACATAAAATCAGCTCCTTTTACAAGATCTGCACGTAGAGGTGATTTGTGAATAAGGCATTCGAAAGTCGTTACGGGACGGATATTGGCATAAAGTCCAAGTTTCTTACGCATTGCAAGAAGCCCTTGCTCAGGACGTACCTTTGCAGCAGGATTATTATCGAATTTAGGATCACCTACGGCACCAAAAAGAACGGCATCACTCTGCATACACAACTCATGAGTTGCATCAGGATAAGGATTTCCTACCTCGTCGATTGCATGTGCACCGCAGATTGCGTATTCATAACTTAACTCGTGGCCAAATTTTTGACACACTGCTTTCGTGGCGTTAAGTGCCTGTTCGATGATCTCGGGACCAATACCGTCGCCCGGGAGGACTGCAATTTTCAATTTCATTGTCTTCTTTATTGTTTGTGACCATCCATTTTTACGTAAATGGAAAAGTCTAGTTTTTTAGTTTTAACTACTCGCGGTCGATAGGAGGTTCATCAATCGCATACTTCGTATCCTCAATCATATTGAGCATCTTCATCGTAGCTTTAATAGCTGCAATGGTTTGGTCGGCATCAAGTCCCCTTGTACGAAAGGTTTTTCCTTCATACTGCCAAGTAATAACAGTCTGCACAAATGCATCGGTACGTCCTCCTCTTGGAATCGTTACTACATAATCGGTTACCCGTGGAAATTGAAGTCCGAGTTTATCTTTATATATTTTGCGTAAGGCACGTACAAAAGCATCATACTGACCAGATCCATTCGAAGTTTCTTCATAACTCACTCCATCAATCTGAATTTTCAAAGCAGCTACCGGACGGAGGCCTTGCGAAGAAGTGATGCTATAATTTTCCAGATGTATCCTTCCATTACGTCCCTCGTGTTTTAGAACGTCGCTAATAATGTAAGGAAGATCTTCCATGGTGACAAGCTCTTTGCGATCGCCTAATTCGATAATACGCTCCGTAACTTGTTGGAGCTCCTCTTTACTTAATTCCAAGCCTAGTCGCTCTAGATTCTTGGTAATATTAGCTTTGCCGCTAGTCTTTCCCAATGCATACTCACGAGTACGACCAAAACGCTCCGGA
>JAGPIY010000125.1 GCA_018054715.1 Bacteroidaceae bacterium | reverse complement strand
GGTTAGTAACGAAACTAAAAATCATCCACAAGCCTTTTTATGGATACCTTCCGATTGTAAACAAGTGCGAGCAGTGATTGTCGGTAATCATAATATGACAGAAGAAACTTTACTTGAGAATCCCGAGTTCCGTAAATCAATGAGCAAATTAGGTTTTGCTGAAATCTGGATTACTCCGGGCTTAGATATGAAATGGGACATAGAAATCGGTACGCAGCAAATCTTTGAAACTATGATGAAAGAATTCGCAACGATTTCGGGTTATAGTGAACTTGAATATGCGCCTATTGTTCCGGTAGGTCATTCTGCAATGGCCACCTATCCATGGAACTTTGCAGCGTGGAACCCGGAACGTACTTTAGCTATACTTTCAGTACATGGTGATGCACCACAGACCAACCTTACGGGTTATGGTAAAGCTAATTTAGACTGGGGGAAACGTACGGTAGATGGTATTCCCGGACTTATGATTGAAGGAGAATGGGAATGGTGGGAAGATCGGGTAGCTCCAGCATTGACTTATCGAATGAAGCATCCTGCATCACCAGTATCTTTCTTATGTGATGCCGGACGTGGGCATTTTGATATTTCAGATCAACTAGTACATTATGTAACACTCTTTCTAGAGAAGGCAGCACAATATCGTTTACCTAAAAGAATGCCGTTGAATAAACCTTGTCAACTAATTCCTGTAGTTCCACAACAAGGATGGTTAGCAGAACGTTGGAAAACGGATGGCATGGTTCGTGAAAAGCCTGCTCCTTATGCCCAATATAAGGGCAATCCTACGGATGCCTTCTGGTATTTTGATAAAGAAATGGCCATAGCTACAGAGAAAATTTATGCACGTGGAAGAGGGAAGAAGCAACAATACATTGGCGTTTTGCAGAAAGGCAAATTAGTCGATTTTCATCAAAATACGCATGCACGCATTAAGGCACAGTTTCACCCCGAAGGAGAAGAAGAACTTACTTTTCATCTGAAAGCTGTCTTTACAGACTCTTTACGCGCTAAACAAGTTAATGAACATGCAATGGGGAAACCACGTATTGATCGGATATGTGGTCCGGTAAAGAAGCTGAATGATAGTACCTTTCAAATTAGTTTCTATCGGATGGGAATGATGAATGCCAAACGCACTAGTGATATTTGGCTACTCGCTTCACACGATGGAGATGATAATTATAAAAGTAGTGTGCAGCAGCTAGAGTTGGTTATTCCTTATCGGTTGACTGAAGGAGAAGCTCAAAAAATATCTTTCGCTCCACTTAAAAATGTAAAGCGTGGATGCAAATCAGTTGTCCTTACTGCAACTTCCGATTGTAGATTACCAATTCATTACTATATAGAAGAAGGTCCGGCAGAAATAAAAGATGGAAAAATACTCTTCACAAAGATACCGCCACGTGCTAAATTTCCATTAAAGGTGACAATTGTAGCTTGGCAATATGGGCGAAGTATTGCCTCGAAAGTACAAACAGCTGAACCTGTAGCGCAGAGTTTCTGCATTGAATAATGCGTAGCAGCGACTAATTTACAAACAACGACTCATGAAAAAATCATTTTTCACATACTTATTTTTACTAGCAATTAATCTGAATTTCCTTTCCGTTTTTGCAGTTGATGCACAAAACAAGTATACACCTATCACACAGAAAATAGGTGATGGCAAACAATTAACTTATCGTTATCCTGATGGAAAAAAACACAACGTTGGTTTTAGGAACATAAACGAAGATACTTCTAATTGGTCAATTTATGCAGGGGTGCGTTTTGAAGTCTATTTAGATAAAAAGAATCAAACCACTTATCTTGATGTCTGTTTTGCAGTACCTGAATATGAGAGAGGCAAACTTATTTCGGAAGGGCATGCACAAGTGGCACTTACGGGCAAAGGATGGCATACAGTGGTGCTGCCATGGAATCGATTCAACATAAAAGCAGCACAACGCATTGCGGCATTACAGCGTGTAAAGGAACTACGTATTACACCTGTAGATGCTAATGGGAAAGTCCTTTCAAAGGGAACCTCTAAAATCCAAAATATAGAACTCGTACAAGGTAAAATAGTCGCTTTGCAATGTCCTATTCGTAGTAAATCTGCGGAGAAAGGCAAAACAGTGACTTATGAAGTAGAAGTAGGCAATACTACTAACTCTTCTCAATCTGTAGTATTAATAATCGAACCCCAAGGATGGGAGTCGATGACTTCACAAATAACCCCGTCTTCGTTCACTTTAGGTGCAAATGAAACAAAGCAAGTAAAGGTAGAGGTGAAAGTCTCCGACCGTATACCTGCTGGAGGACGTGAAACGCAAGTGCTCCGTGCTACTGTAAATGGAGAGGCCGATGAGAGTTCGAAAATAGAATTAACCACTCTTTCACACTTACCACATCCTTATATTCTGCATACACCGATTCGTTGGCAAGAGATCAAGGAAAAAGTAGCCCACTATGAATGGGCACAAAAAGAGCTAGACAAACTAATCGCAATAGCCGATAAATGGGTAGTACCTGAATTAGCTACCAAGCTCAGCAATGACAACACGAATTTAGGGATGCATCTCTTTCAAACACAAGAGGAGAATAATTTGATGGCTGCAGGCATCGCCTATCAACTAACAGGGCGTACTCAATATGCAAAGAAAATCGCACTTTTCATGCATAGGCTAAGCGATCCGGAACATGGCTATCCTATGACTTATAGAGGCTGTAATCAATCGTTTGTGCAGGAAGGTCATTTCTTCCAACATATTGCAATGGCCTATGATATGGCACTGCCCTCCGGCGTTTTTTCGGAAGAAGAAACTCGTAATGTAGAGCATACCTTTCGTTTATTTATTGAAACAGTAGAACAGGGTATGCGCGAAGGAGGAATCAACAATTGGAAAGTGAGCGAAATTTGTGGTGCTCTTTATTGTGCTTTGGCTATACAAGATTGGAACCTTGTAGAAAGCATGTATAGCGGACATTGTGGCATTCTCGATCACATTGCTCAGGGAGTTATGAACGATGGCTGGTGGTATGAATGTGCTATTGGTTATAATGTATGGTGTGCCACTGAATTCTCACAGGTCGCTTTGGCTTTGGAACCTTGGGGTATAAATCTAAAAGACTTGAAACTTTCTTCGGGTTGTACACCTTACTATTCCTTGATGCCCGACTTCATGAAGCCTGGAGTGTATGGTATGAGTTTTGAAAAATGGGGTCCTGTAAATAAAACTTCCGTATGTATTAAAGATATGTGGGATGCAATTCCACGTTTTGCTGATTATCGGGGAGTAATGTTTGGAGTAAACGATGCGCAGGAAACAATGCTTGCGGGGCAGGCCTACGAGCTGGCTTATTACATGTATCGCGATCCTGAATATGCTTCCATTATACGCCGTGGCAACTCGCGCGACTTGCTTTATGGAGTAGCTGAATTACCGGATGTTTCTTCAGAGTTAGCCCGAAAATCGGCTTATGCTGATAATATGGGTATTGTGATGCTCCGCTCTCAAAAAGAAGAACGTGAGCAGCGCGAACAAATACAGGCTTCTTTACATTATGGCACACATGGAGGATATCATGGGCATTTCGATCGTACGGATCTACTCAACATGACGCGTTATGGACGCAGCTTCTTCAATCCGGAAGCCGTATGGTATGGTTACGGATCGTACCTGTATAAATTCTTTGTACAGACCTCTATGCCTAAAAATATGGTAGTAGTCGATCAGAAACAACAGGAGCCGGTAGAAAGTTTTCGCCGTCTATTTTATACCGGACAGATGATGCAAGCCACAATGGTGGAAAGTAACGCCCGTTGGAGTAACCCACCTTATGGTGGAATGCGTTACGACTGGGCAAACGGAGTGTCTTTCTCTGAAAAGATGCTGCAAGAAGGGCGTAGCATAAACTTACCCAACGAGCAACCTAAATATGGAGAAGTAACCGATTATAGTGAACCTGTAATGCAACGACGGTTGATGGTAGTAACTGATGATTACGTGGTACTGGCCGATTATTTGAATGCAACACAGAATCATACATACGACTGCCTTTTCCAAATGAAAGGCTTTCAGGGTTTGAAGTCGCAAGATCAATCGAATATACATTCTTCTGAAATAGAGAAAAGTGCTGCTCCGTTGTTCCTTCGGCATGAGGCACAGATGAATTCTAATCCGTTAAGTGCTGCCCAGTTTATAACCGACTGCAATTGGTGGAAAGTCGACGGCACGGCACGTTCCACTTTTACAACCAACTTTGGAAAAGATAGTGACAATTCGGGTACACGAGCGCCCAATAGCGAAGAAGGCGATTTAAATATTGATGTCTTCTCACTTTGGCCTTCTCAAAAAGAAATTATGGTAGGTACATTGCCGGAAGAATTTCCTATTGAAAAGCTTGTTAATTATGCGATTCGTGCAGATGGAGAGGTGCTTGCCAGTGGACAGACCGGTGCTTGGATTTTAGGTGAAGTTCCTATAAGCCTTTCTTTAAAACCAGCTACCAAGCAACTTGAGTTAGAAGTTACGGCGAACAATGTGAAGCGTAACACACTCTTTTGGGGGAATGCGCGAGTAGTATTAGCCGATGGCAGAGAAATTCCACTTTCGCAATTTCCAGTTGTGATAAAGAATACCACGAAACCTGCTGAAGAAGGAAAAGATTATTATGGAGGACCGATTAAAATAGCCGGTCAACCAATGAAAACGGCAATTCCTGCAATGCCTCAAAGTCCCGAAAAGCCCTCAATTGTAGTGATAGACCTTAGTGGGGTACAGGCTGTTGCTTTTAAAACGGTATTGGGAGGTGATTTCCCTTTGGGTAATGAAACAGCACGTAGAAAGACGTATGCTTCGAGAGTACAGGGAAAGAATGCTCGATTTATCACTTTACTAGAACCGTATGAAACAAAGTCGGTAATTAAGCGGGCTTTTGCCATCTCTGCCGACAAGCTGTATGTTGAACTCACAGATGGACGTGTACAAGAACTAACTATCAGTGGACTAGAAGAGAATCCCAATGCAGTAAAAGTCTACATAAAGGAGTCTAAAAGCGGAAAAATCATTCGAGAAGAACAAATTCAATGAATTATATTGAAATTATATTTATAAAGTAGAAAATACTCTTTACTTATGTACTAAAGTCTAGTTGAGTCCGTTCTAATTCAAAACACAGCAACTATATAATAGGTAAAAAGAAAGGATTCGGATGCAATTTCGATAAGCTTCTTTAAGTAAAGAGTTAAGCATCGAAATAATTTTAGCCGTAGGGGATAATAAAATTTCCCCTACGGCTAATTTATTTTTGCCCTACGGCTTTTTTCCGTTTGCCCTAGGGGTAATGAGGGAAAGATATAACTGTATTTTGTTGAACAAGCTATTGTTTTTCCTTAAAGAAAAGCATCTTTGCATCATTTTAGTAGCTGCAAAGTTCGGAAACTTAAAAAAAGAAGTATCTTTGTAACCCGAAATAAGAACCCAAAGAATATTTATTCCATAAATGCAAATCAGAAAGATGAAATATATTGTTATCATAGGAGCCACTTCAGGAATTGGTTTGGAAGTTGCTAAGATTTATATTCAACAAGGCTGGAAAGTGGGCATTGCCGGACGGCGGATCTCTGAATTAGAAGCATTGCAATGCGTTGCACCCGCGCAGGTAGAATTGCAAGTGCTCGACGTAATGCAAGAGGATGCAGCTGAGAAAATGAATCAATTGATCAACCGATTGGGTGGAATGGATCTTTTCTTTCTCTCTTCAGGGATCGGTAAACAAAATCCATCGCTCCAGTCGGAAATTGAGATTCTCACCGCACGTACCAATGTGGAGGGATTCATACGAATGACGACTGCTGCTTATCGCTATTTTGCTAGCGAAAAAAGGGTGGGGCATATTGCAGTGATAAGTTCTGTGG
>JAGPIY010000124.1 GCA_018054715.1 Bacteroidaceae bacterium | reverse complement strand
GTGTATACATTGTATGCCGGCTTGTTTGGCATTAATAGGGGTTCCTGTATTTTCAAGGGTAGGCCATCCATCTGCATCCATAAATACCGGTTTAATGCGGAGTAGTGGAGTTCCATTTTCACTACGTGTATAAGCGTGGTACACAATAAAGGTAGTATCATTTTCTGTGAAGAAGCCATTATGACCTCTTCCGGGTTCTTCGTAATCACCTCTCATAAACTGGCTACAAGAGTTCTCCTCCCAACTCTTTCCTTCTTTATTAAGATAGGGGCCGGTCAACTTTTTACTACGCCCCATTACTACGTTGTAATTACTGTCGATGCCTCTACAACAGATGTCGCGTGAAGCGAAAATATAGTAATATTCTCCTTGCTGAATTACAAAAACGCCTTCTCCTAAAGAGGTGGTTAAAGTATAGATTTTAGGATGTTCTTCATTAAGTAATTTTCCTGTTTTTGCATTTAATTCAGTAACTCGTAATCCGGCTTTATACGAACCGTAGAAGAGCCAAACACGCCCATCTTTGTCTACGAAAACATTAGGATCGATGCAATTAACCCCTATTCCTCCATTATGAAAGTCAATTACTTTACCATGATCAACCCATTTGTAGTTTGGGTCATTAGGGTCGAGGGTTACATTGGTTGCATAGCCGATGCTCGAATTAAAATCCATCCAAGCCGATACCGAATAGTAAAGATGAAAAATTCCATCACGATAATGGATGTCGGGAGCCCAAATGTTTCCATCTTGCGTTGGAATATCCTTTTTCCACCAAGCAAGTGGAGCTTTAAAAACGCGATTACCCGGAGTCCAATGTATGCGGTCTTTTGAGCTCTTAGTTGAGATGCCATCTCCGGTTCCGAATACATAGTACGTATTATCTTGTTTTATCATAACAGGATCGTGTACCATGAGCGGATTTATTTTACGATTTGAATGCGATTCTGGGGTATCTTCTTGTGCAAAAGCCTCGGCACCGATCAAAAGAACCGTGCCGAGGAAAAGTATTGGTTTCTGAAAACTCATTTTCAATAATTCTCTTTTTTAACCTCAAAATAAGCTTGTGGATGTTTACAAGCAGGACACATGTTAGGAGCTTCTTTACCTGTATGAACATATCCACAATTGCGGCATTGCCAAGTCGTTTCACTTGTTTTTTCGAACACTTCGTTAGCTTCTATGTTTTTAACGAATGCGTTGTAGCGATTCTCGTGTTCCTTCTCAGCTACTGAGATGGCACGATACATTTGTGCGATTTCAGGATATCCTTCTTGGTCTGCTATTTTTGCAAATGAAGGGTAGAGTTCCGACCATTCTTCATTTTCACCAGCTGCTGCGGCTTTTAGGTTGTCGATGGTTTGCCCGATTACACCGGCTGGAAAGCTAGCATTAACTTCTACCATTCCACCTTCTAGATATTTAAACATACGTTTGGCATGTTCTTTCTCTTGATCCGCAGTTTCTGTGAAGATTGCTGCAATTTGTTCATAACCTTCTTTTTTTGCAGCACTAGCAAAATACGTATAGCGCATACGAGCTTGTGATTCTCCTGCAAATGATTGCATCAGATTTTTCTCTGTTTGAGAGCCTTTAATAGATTTAGTCATAATGTTTTTATTTTAGTAAAACGTATCTTCTTTACTTTAGCAACGAAAAAGAGGTGGATATATTTTCTAGGTTGTCGTTTTTTTTGTATTTTTGCAGCAAAATCAGGATCTTTCACATAGACTTAGTTTTCGTAAAGAGGGTTAAGTATACTTGGGTTTCTCCTTCAAATAAGAAAAAGAAAATGAAAAAATATTGGTTTCTCTTCCGTGATGGTGCATTATTGGTTCAACATGAGGCAAAGGGTTGGACATTACCTTGTGCTGAAAATTCGCCTCTCCTAGTGGAGGGGCTTTGTCATGAAATCGGTGAATGGAAAGGTGTACCTTGCGTGGCAATGAAGTTAGCTGGAGAAGTACAACTAGAGACACTGCCTAATAATGATCCTGAGCTAAATCTTACTCCGGTTGTGTTGCCTCCTGTATCGCAGGCTTTAGTTGGGCTCCGTAATTCTCATGGATACCTTCCCTTAAAAGGATATAGATTGGCTGAACGAGCTGCCGGACTCCTTTTCTGGGATGAGAATACACAATATTGTGGGGTTTGTGGTACTAAAAACGAACTCGATACAGCCATTTCAAAACGTTGTCCAAGTTGTGGTAAGTTGCAGTTCCCTTCCATTAATCCGGCTGTATTGGTAATGGTGCGTCGCGACGATAAGATTTTGTTAGTCCATGCTCGTAATTTCTCGAGAGATTTTCATAGTCTGGTGGCCGGATTTGTAGAATCAGGAGAGACTTTCGAAGAATGTGTGGCTCGTGAAGTTCGTGAAGAAACTACACTTGAGGTTACTAATATACATTACTTTGGTTCGCAAGAATGGCCTTATCCGAACGGCATTATGATTGGTTTTATTTGCGATTATGTAAGCGGTGAAATCTGTTTTGCCGATCAGGAACTTACTTCTGGTGATTTTTATGACCCAACAGATCTTCCTCTCTTACCTCAAAAGTTGAGCCTAGCTCGCATCATGATTGATGCCTGGCTTGCCGGCGATATACATTAAATGCTATTTATGTATCGTTATTTTTTAGAACTGAGTTACGATGGTACGGATTACCATGGTTGGCAAATACAACCGAATGCTACTTCTGTACAAGAAACTTTGCAGAAAGCACTTTCCATTTTATTGCGAATCCCTATTGAAATAATAGGAGCGGGGCGTACGGATACCGGAGTGCATGCTTCGCGGATGGTAGCTCATTTTGAAATAGATGAGCTACTTGATAGCTCGCAGTTTGTGTTTAAGTTGAATCGTTTGTTGCCGCGCGATATTGCTGTTAATGGATTACGTCGAGTTACTCCTGAGGCTCATGCACGATTTTCGGCTACCTCAAGAACTTACAAATACTATTTAACTCAGCGAAGATCTCCTTTCCATCGTCATTATACATATCCTTATCAGGGAACACCCCTTGATTTTGAAAAGATGAATGAAGCGGCTCAGTTGTTGTTTAATTATACCGACTTTACCAGTTTTAGCAAACTTCATACGGATGTCAAAACGAATAATTGCTGTATCATGCAAGCTCAATGGCACGAAGAAGCTGATCAAGTATGGGTCTTTACTATTCAAGCTGATCGCTTTTTGCGTAACATGGTGCGTGCAGTGGTAGGTACATTGCTTGAAGTGGGTCGAGGGCGTTTGTCTTTGGAAGATTTTACCCGGATTATCGAGAAGAAAGATCGCTGTTTAGCAGGAACGAGTGTTCCGGGCAATGCGCTCTTTCTGGTGGATATAACTTATCCTGAGATTTGTTTTGAACGTTGAATAGATTTTATTCAACGTTTTTTTTATCATGCAATAACGCACCATCGTAATGTTTCCCAAAATAATTGATGCGACTTCGAATCTGTTAGTACAGCCCTATGATGAAAGTATGTTTTGAGGGCTCGTAATGCGTTCACTTTTAATTTTGCTTTGAATTGATAGTGAATATAGCAAAGAGCCACAGACCTTTCGTACCTTAGGTTGTAATTAGAAGAAGTAGATGCAGAGGTTGATAATGAATTTGGACTTAATCTGTATTTAACCGTATTCTTGTCTATACAAAATAAATGATATCCTTTATTCGTGGCTCGTATCCACATGGGAAGATCTTCTAATAAAGGAATTCGCTCGTCAAAAAGATCGAATTGTTCTAATAAGGTTTCTCTATGTATGAAAGCTGTTGACGCTGGAATGCAGTTGTCTTTTGAAATCAAATGCTTGTATTGTTCCTTGGTCGGCAATTCGAAAAATTCATATTTAAAGACGTCTGCTGAAAAGAAACGATTCTGCTCAGGAGTTCCACCAAAAACCTCTGTACGTGCGAACAAGAACTTTGCAGTAGGATTTGTTTTTACGTAATCGATGTAGCTCTCGATGCAATCGAAGAGTAAAATATCATCCCCGGCAATAACTTTTACCCATTTGCCTTGTGCAGCTCTATATCCTCGATTTATATTACTGGATACTCCTGTGTTCTTTTTCGCAGTTATTAGCTCTATGCGAATAAATCGACTTTTGTTTTCTTGAATCCACTGTTTGCATAACTCGACTGTATCATCGCTAGAACAATCATCAGTTACTATTAATTCGAGATTCGTATAGCTCTGCTTTTTTGCACTTTCCAAGGTCTCAATTACAGATTCCGAGGAATTATAGGTTATTACGACAATACTCACTAATGGCGCATTTTCCATATTTTTGTTTCTTAGGTTTTTCTTTATTCAGTGATCTTATTTAAAAGTGGAGCTTGTCGAAAAGTTAGTAACTTTCCTTTGCTCTTTATCTTTTGCATTTATGCAAAAAGCTGGGATGAGTAAGAATCTGATATAAGAACTTGCTGCTTAAAGTAAATTTAATTAGCACTTCTTTTCTTTTTCTCTTATAGTAGATTTTTTCCGAAACCTTTTCCTTATAATAGAGATAAGATTGATCTAATAACAATCGAATGTTTTTGATATCTTCGAAGGAAAGTTGGTTTTTATATTTGTTATAATATAGCCCCATCTCAATTAAGTGATTAGCCATTGAAGTAGCTATTTCTTGCTTTGTCTTTTTGTCTATAGAGTTTGCAATAGCTAATTCATAGCATTTTATATTCGTTTTTAAAATATCAAAACGGTTTTTCGAAAAGGCTTTTCTTGTTACACTGTTGTTCGTAACTCTATATAAATATACTCCTGTGCAAAAGCCGACTCGTTGGCAATTTAGCAAAAGAAGACGAGTTAAATATTCATCGCTGTTGTATCGTGAATAAGATATATTATCATCTACATAAAGGGACTTTGCTATTGAGCCCCTTATTGTAAACCACCTTGCAATCTGCCATGGAAAGGTACAAGAAAAAGCTTCTTTTCCACTTATGAGTGTATCCATTGATCTAGGATATTTATCGAAAAGATATTCTGGTGTTGCTGCATTGGATGAATTGAAGTTCATTAGCGCATTAGGAATAACACAGTCTACTTCATCTTTTAAGATTTTCTCATAGCACAGTTGCAACATGTCGGGCGACCAAGCATCATCAGAATCCAATAAGGATATATACTCTCCGGTGCTGTGCTTTATTGCGTTTACTCTGCATTTTGCAGCACCACTATTCTGCTGATTTAGAACTCTTATTCTAGCATTTTTTGCCGCCCATCCGTTTAATTTAGACAAAGTTTCATCGGTAGAACCATCATTCACACAAATCAATTCCCAGCGTTGAAATGATTGTTCTAAAACTGATTGAATGGCATCATCAATGTACAAAGAAACATTATATGCCGGCATGATGACGCTAAAAAAAGGACTCTTTTCTACTTCGGACATTTTAAAAAATGATTTAAAACGTCAACAACTTCTTTTACTTCTTCTTCCGTCATCACCGGACTCATAGGCAGACTAAGTTCTTCGTTATGAATCGTTTCTGTGATAGGGAAGGTCAGGCTACTCCAATCCTTATAACATTCTTGTTGATGCGGAGGTATCGGATAATGAATAATGGTTTGGATGCCATTCTCAGCTAAATATTTCTGTAACTCATCTCTACGCTTGCAGCGAATAGGGAAGATGTGGAATACATGCGATTCCCAGTCTTTTACTCTTGGAGTGATAATTTCAGGGTTTGTTATATGATCTACATAATATTGGGCAACCTTTCTACGCAATAGAGTATCTTCAGGAAGATGCTTCAGCTTTACATTTAAAACCGCAGCTTGTATTTCATCCAATCGACTGTTCCTTACCACATACTTTAATTCGTATTTTTTTGTTGAAACGTAGTTGGCTACCGCACGAACGATCTTTGCCAATTCTTCATCATTCGTGGTTACTGCCCCTGCATCACCCAA
>JAGPIY010000123.1 GCA_018054715.1 Bacteroidaceae bacterium | reverse complement strand
TCTTGTTCACGAACGCCAAAAGCGTGGTACATAAAGCTGGTATTCATAATATATTTGATTGTAGTTATTCAAATATATGAAATACCAGCTTTTCTTATGTATCAACTACGCATTTATCGGATGAACCTACTTTTCTATCTTTTGCTAAATCGCTTATTAATCTGCATCGAATTCGCTCGTTGATGTACTAAAAAACGATAAAAGCAATAGACTCTTCTCTTTTTTTGCTATCTTTGCACTTAATTTTTATAATCACAATGAAGATTAAAGAAGTAGTAAGCGCCCTTGAACGGTTCGCGCCTCTGCCATTACAAGACGGATTTGATAATGCCGGCTTGCAAATCGGACTGACAGAAGCGGAAGCAACAGGGGCTTTGTTGTGTCTTGACGTTACTGAAGCTGTGCTTGATGAAGCTATAGCTTCTGGGTGTAATCTTGTTATATCGCACCATCCTCTTATGTTTAAGGGTTATAAGTCAATCACAGGAAAGGACTATGTAGAACGTTGTATACTCAAGGCGATTCGGAATGAGATTGTTATCTACTCAGCTCATACTAATTTGGACAATGCTCCGGGTGGAGTGAACTTCAAAATAGCAGAGAAAATAGGGTTGAAAAACATACGAATACTTGAGCCTAAAGAAAACAGCCTTGTAAAACTAGTCACATTCGTGCCTGGCGCGCAAGCAAATAGGGTACGAGAAGCTTTATTCAATGCAGGCTGCGGAAATATTGGAAACTACGACTCTTGCAGTTATAATGTAAAAGGAGAGGGAACTTTCCGTGCAGGAGCTGGGGCAAATCCTTATTGCGGCAGTATTGGAGAGTTGCATCAAGAAGAAGAGGTGCGCATTGAAACTATCGTGCCTGTTTTTCGAAAAGGAGAGGCCATCCGTGCACTACTGGCAACGCATCCGTATGAAGAACCGGCTTTTGACATTTATCCACTCCAAAACTCATGGACACAAACAGGTGCAGGGGTAGTAGGAGAGCTAGAAAAGTCAGAAACCGAACTTGAATTCTTAAAACGAATCAAGAAAACGTTTGAGGTAGGGTGTTTGAAACACAATAAACTATCGGGGCGTGAAATAAAGAAAGTAGCTCTTTGTGGTGGATCGGGAGCATTCCTTTTGCCACAAGCCATTCGCAGTAAAGCAGATGTGTTTATAACGGGCGAAATTAAGTATCACGACTATTTTGGACACGAAGAAGAAATCCTCATGGCTGAAATAGGACATTATGAGAGCGAACAGTATACGAAAGAAATTTTTTATTCTATAATCCGGGAAAGATTTCCTAATCTTGTATTGCAAATGAGTAAGGTAAATACAAATCCCATCAAATATTTATAACTAAAATGGCTAAAGAAACAAAAGGCGAACCGAAAGAATTGACAGTAGAACAAAAACTGAAAACATTGTTCCAACTGCAAACCATGGTATCTGAAATAGACAAGATCAAGACACTTAGAGGAGAACTTCCACTAGAGGTACAGGATCTTGAAGACGAAATTATTGGTTTGAGCACTCGTATTGACAAAATCAAATCGGAGGTAGACAGCCTGAAATCTGCTATTGCCGGTAAGAGAGTAGAAATAGAGACTTCGAAAGCTGCTGTTGACAAGTATAAGTCACAACAAGATAACGTACGAAACAACCGTGAATATGACTTTTTGACCAAAGAGATTGAGTTCCAAACATTAGAAATCGAGCTTTGTGAGAAGAGAATTAAAGAATTTTCGGCTGAAGAGCAAGAAAAATCGGCCGAGGTAGCTACGAGCACAGCTGCCTTGAATGAAAGACAAAAGGATCTTGATCAAAAGAAAAGTGAACTCGAAGAAATCGTTTCTGAAACGAAGCAGGAAGAAGAAAAATTGAGAGAGAAAGCGAAAGATTTGGAAACAAAGATTGAACCACGCCTACTTCAATCATTCAAACGTATTCGTAAGAATTCACGCAATGGACTTGGTATCGTGTATGTACAGCGCGATGCATGTGGTGGCTGTTTCAACAAAATTCCACCTCAGAGACAACTCGATATTCGTTCGCGTAAGAAAGTCATTGTTTGCGAATACTGCGGACGCATTATGATTGACCCCGAATTGGCAGGTATACAGTTTGAAGTAAAGGTAGAAGAGGTTGTTGCTACACCAACAAAAAGAGCTCCCAAAAGAAAAATGACAGATGCATAAATAAACTCAATAAAAATGAGTCAATAAAAAAAGTCCAAAGAGTTTGTAAAGAGCTCTTTGGACTTTTTTATTATTTGAGTATCCGAACTGTATTCGATCCTATTATATTTCCATCATCCTGCCTTCAACAAAAACGTTCTGTACCTGTAAATGCTCATCATAAATAACGATGTCGGCATCTTTTCCAGGTGCTAAGGTCCCTTTTCTATCATCAATATGAAGGATGCGGGCTGGTGTCTCTGAAGTCATGCGTATGGCATCTGCCAAGGGGATATCTGCCTCTTGTACCAGGGTGCGAATCAAGAGGTCGGCTGTAGCGATGCTTCCTGCCAATGCCGAACGATCGGCAAGCTTACAGACCCCATCTTCAATAATAACACGCTTATCGGCAATCTCAGTACCGGGTGCACACGCACTGGCTGCCATGGCATCCGTCACCAATACAGTACGCTCTACACCTTTAATTTTATAAATAAGCCGAAGAATGGCCGAAGGAACATGAATGCCGTCGGCAATAACTTCAACGGTCATATCATCCATCAGGAACACACTTTCTACGGCACCTTCGCGTTTATAAATTCCCTCTTTGTGCATGCCCGTCATGGCGTTATAGAAGTGAGTAGCATGTGTAAATCCTGCTTCATAAGCCTCTTTAACTTCCGGATAAGTAGCTACAGTATGAGCCAATGCCACAAGCACTCCCCGAGAAGAGACATAATTGCCAAATGCTAAAGCACCGGGTAGTTCGGGCGATGCACTCCAACGTTTAATGCAAGAGGTAGAGGCTAACAGCGCTTCGTACTCTTCAGGACAGGGAAGCGAAATATGCTCAGGTGCCTGTCCGCCTTTCATCAGCTTATTCAAATAATTACCCTCCAAGTGCAAGCCTAGTATGGTGGCTCCCTTTAAAGGCGAGTTTTGCATGGCTTCACAAACTTTGATAGCTCTTTTTATCGTATCAGGAGATGAGACGGCAAGAGTGGCAAGCATGGCAGTTGTGCCGTGCTTGGCATGTACCTTGGTTATGGTTTCAAAGGCTTCGGGAGTAGCTTCCATAAAATCGCATCCGCCACCACCATGAATGTGTATATCGATACACCCTGGTACTACATAGTGACCACCTGCATCTACGCGTCTAGCACATTCTACCTCATGAATAGCTGTGGTTATTTCAGTAATCTTTCCTTCTTTGATGAGCACACAAGCATCTTTCAACCACCCTGCGGGTGTCAGTACTTGACCATTGACAATCTGATAAATTTCATTCATAATAACAAGGAGTAATCTGGAATGTCTTCCAGGAATAGGTAATTTTGTTTTTTGTAATTCATCTGGCAGCAATAATGCTGAACACCGTTGCTAACCACTAAGTAATCGACCTTCAACACCATATTGTAACGCGAAATTTGATCGAAAACGGCTTGCGTAATCTCAATGTGAGGTGCCTTGTATTCTACAATCATTCGAGCTGTAAGATCGCGTCTGTAAAGTACCGTGTCGCACCGTTTCTGGGTTCCGTTTAGGCGTAACAACACTTCGTTGGCAATTAGCGTCGAAGGGTATCCTTTGTGGGCAATTAGAAAGTGAACGAAATGTTGCCTGACCCATTCTTCGGGGGTAAGTGCTACATAACGCTTACGAATCACGTCGAAAATAACATTTTTTCCACTTCGTGTCGCTATTTTAGTATCGAATACTGGCAAGTTTAACGATAACATTTACTATTTTTGTAAGTTAAATAATGTGTCCCCATATTGGGGAGACAAATTTAATAGATTATTATGAAAACAAAGCAAGAAATTGTAGCTAATTGGCTACCTCGTTACACTAAACGTAATCTGGAAGATTTTGGAGAGTATATTCTGTTGACGAACTTTAATAATTATGTCGAAATATTTGCCCAAAAATTCAATGTGCCCATTCTTGGAAAAGATGCGAACATGACCTCGGCGACAGCCGAAGGCATGACCATCATCAACTTTGGCATGGGTAGCCCTAACGCTGCCATTATTATGGATTTATTGAGTGCTATCAGCCCAAAAGCTTGTCTGTTTTTAGGGAAATGTGGAGGCATTGATAAGAAAAACAAATTAGGCGACTTGATTCTACCCATTGCTGCTATTCGTGGAGAAGGAACTTCAAACGATTATTTTCCACCCGAAGTACCCTCATTACCGGCATTTATGTTACAACGCGCAGTCTCTTCATCGATCCGCGACTATGCTCGCGACTATTGGACAGGAACGGTGTACACCACCAATCGTCGCATCTGGGAGCACGATGAAGCATTTAAACAGTACCTCACTACTACACGCGCCATGGCGGTAGATATGGAGACGGCTACGTTATTTAGTTGTGGCTTTGCCAATCATATTCCCACAGGAGCTTTGCTTTTGGTTTCGGATCAACCCATGATTCCTGAAGGTGTGAAAACTGACAAGAGTGACAGCATCGTTACCAAAAACTATGTTGACGAGCATGTAGAAATTGGCATTGCCTCACTACGCATGATTATTGATGAAAAGAAAACGGTAAAACACCTGAAATTCGACTGGTAACAAGACATATGGCTAAACAAGAACTAACCTGCGAAGATATCCTAAAAGAGCTGAGAGCTAAACAATATCGTCCCATCTACTATTTGATGGGCGAGGAGTCTTACTATATCGATATGATTGCCGATTACATTGCTTCTAACGTACTGAGTGAGACGGAGAAGGAATTCAATCTGACGGTACTATACGGTGCAGACGTAGACGTAGCAACGATTATCAATGCCTCCAAGCGCTACCCAATGATGTGCGAATATCAAGTGATCATCGTCAAAGAAGCGCAGGCTATCCGCAACATGGAGGAGCTGACGTTTTACCTACAAAAACCGCTAACCTCAACCATCCTTGTCGTGTGTCATAAGCACGGCACGTTGGACCGCAGAAAGAAATTGGCTGCCGAGATCGAAAAGAAAGGAGTGTTATTTGAGTCAAAGAAAATTAAAGAGGCGCAACTTTCTGCCTTTATCTCGTCGTACATGAAGCGAAAGGGAATCGATGTAGACCCTAAAGCAATTGCCATGTTATCTGATTTTGTAGGCACTGATCTGAGTCGGCTGACCGGAGAATTAGAGAAGTTGATCATCACTTTACCAACGAATCAAAAACGAATCACACCCGAGCAAATCGAAAAGAATATAGGCATCAGTAAGGATTACAACAACTTTGAATTGCGCAGCGCATTGGTTGAAAAGGATATTCTTAAAGCAAATAAGATAATAAAGTATTTTGAGGAAAATCCGAAAACAAACCCTATTCAGATGACATTGTCGCTATTGTTTAGCTTCTACTCCAACTTGATGTTAGCCTACTATGCTCCAGACAAAACGGAACAGGGTATAGCTGCTATGTTAGGGCTTAAAACACCCTGGCAAGCGCGAGACTACATGGCTGCCATGCGCAAATATAGCGGTGTAAAGACTATGCAAATTGTGAGCGAAATACGATATGCAGATGCAAAATCGAAGGGGGTAAACAACCCTTCAGTAAGTGATGGTGATATTCTACGCGAATTAGTGTTTAATATTCTTCATTAAGCAACTACTCAATAATCACAAAAGCTACTTTCCGTTTGAGGGCAATTATTAGCACTGAATTTGAGTTTCAAACGGAAAGTAGATACACTTCTCTCTTTCAATTCTTTGTTCTTATCTATGGATCGGTATCGATCTTGCTTCTTTACATTCGGATCCGCCGTTCAAACTCTTCATTTACAAAAAACAG
>JAGPIY010000122.1 GCA_018054715.1 Bacteroidaceae bacterium | reverse complement strand
AAGATGGATTCTGTACAGATTCTCATTGGCCACCAAACGAAGATTCGTTTGCAGGTTTGTTGTGATGCCGGACAGAAAGTGATTTTCCCTGTGCTGAAAGATACACTGGTTAGTCGTGTGGAACTTCTTGAGAAGCCTCACCTCGATACGGTAATGCTGAATGATAACAAACGGATGCAGTTGACGGAAACTCTTTTGATAACTTCTTTCGACTCGGCTCTGTATTATTTACCTCCATTTAAGGTGATTGTAGGTAATAAACCTTACCTATCGAAAGCGCTTTCCTTAAAGGTCCTTTCTGTTCCTGTAGATGCAAAACATCCTGAGAAGTTTTTCCCTTTACGCGAACAGATGAAGCCCGACTTTATGTGGGAAGACTGGTATGTGGTAATTGCTTGCTCTTTCTTGGTGATTTTGTTGAGCGCGATAGGCATTTATCTAGTGATACGTTTGCGCGACAATAAACCGATTATTCATGTACTGAAGCAGAAACCGAAATTGCCTGCCGACCAACTTGCCTTGCAAGAAATAGAACGAATTAAGCAGGAAAAGGTGTGGGAACAGAATCGTGAAAAAGAATATTATACCCAGCTTACCAATACGTTACGCGAATATATAAAGGATCGCTTTGGCTTTAATGCGATGGAGATGACTTCTAACGAAATAGTGGAGCATCTAACGCATACGGCTGAAACACAGGAAGCATTGAACGAATTGAAAAGTTTGTTGCAGACTGCCGATCTGGTGAAATTTGCAAAATGGAAGCCTGAGATTAATGAAAACGATTATAATTTGGTATGTGCCATTGAGTTCGTAAACGGAACCAAGCCTGCTGAAACGGAAAAAGTACAGGCTCCGGTAGAAATAAAAACCGTGATAGAGAAGCGTTCAAAAGCAGTTCGTATGTCTCTTTCCGTAGGAGTAGGAGCAGTGGCCGTGGTAGTGATAAGTTTAGTTGCTTTGCTCATCTACCAACTGTATGAACTTTTATTTTAAGGAATAGCTATGCAATTTGCAAATAAAGAATATTTATTATTATTGCTTCTCATCATACCTTTTATTGTATGGTATGTGATGAAACATCGCACTATTTATAGCGCTTTACAGGTTCCGGAAACAAGTCGTTACCGAAATGCACCTAAAACGTTTCGTAACTATCTTGTGCATGGTCCTTTCGTGCTGCGCACACTGGCTTTTATCCTTTTGGTGCTTATCTTGGCTCGTCCGCAATATACAAATAGCTGGAAAGATAACGAGACGGAAGGTATCGACATTATGTTGGCTATCGACGTAAGTACCAGTATGTTGGCCGAAGATTTGAAGCCCAATCGCTTGGAAGCTGCTAAGAAGGTGGCTAAGGAGTTCATTAATGGACGTCCTTATGACAATATCGGACTGACCATCTTTTCTGCAGAAGCATTTACGCAATGCCCTTTGACGCTCGACCATGGAGTACTTCTGAATTTGTTCAGTGGCGTTTCAACCGGAGTGCTTGAAGATGGTACTGCCGTTGGAATGGGAATTGCAAATGCGGTTAGTAAGTTGAAAGAAAGCAAGGCCAAGAGTAAAGTGCTGATCCTGTTAACCGACGGTACCAATAACATTGGCGATATATCTCCTCTTACTGCGGCCGATATTGCGGCTAGTTTTGGTATACGTGTGTATACCATTGGGGTAGGAACGAACGGTATGGCTCCTTATCCGATGCCTACTGCGGCAGGAACACAATATGTGAATATACCCGTAGAAATTGATGAAACTACGCTTCGAAAAATAGCTTCTACAACAGGAGCCGACTATTATCGGGCACAAAGTACTAGCAAGTTACAGGAAGTCTATCATCAGATTGACCAGATGGAGCGTACTAAAATGAGAGTCACCTCATATAGTAAACGCGAAGAAGCTTACCAAGTGTTTGCCATCTTGTTGGTACTTGTATTATTGGGTGAAGTAGTATTGCGTGAAACAATATTAAAGAAAATCCCTTAATTAGCCGCATTATTTAAATTAAAATTATTCTTTCAATCATGTTTCGATTTGCAAATCCAGAATATCTATATTTACTTGCGTTAGTGCCGCTGCTATTGTTGCTGCATTTCTGGGCTTTATATCGCCAACATAAGAGATTCAAACTCTTTGGCGACCCTCGATTGTTAACGTTACTGAGCACTGATCGTTCACGTTTGCGTATTGTTACGAAGTATTGGTTACTTCTTGCCGCATTCATTTGTGCAGTGTTCATGTTGGCTCGTCCACAGTTTGGTTCGAAAGAAGAAACGGTAAAGAAGAAAGGTATAGAAGTTATTGTGGCTCTTGATGTCTCGAACTCTATGCTTGCCCAAGATGTATCGCCCAATCGATTGGAACGTGCAAAGATGCTTCTTTCTAAGTTGGTAGATAACTTCGATAATAATAAGGTTGGTTTAATCGTTTTTGCGGGTGATGCTTTTACGCAGTTGCCTATTACGAGCGATTTTGTATCTGCAAAGATGTTCCTGAATACTATTTCGCCCGATATGATTAACCGTCAGGGTACAGATATCGGAGCGGCAATAGGGTTAGCTGCAAATAGTTTTACTCAGCAGAAGGGGATAGGAAAGACTATCATCGTGATTACCGATGGTGAAGAACACGAACCGGGTGCCACAGAAACGGCAAAAGCTGCCAGAGAAGCCGGCTTTACGGTCAATGTGTTGGGAATAGGTTCACCGGAAGGTTCTCCGATACCTGATCCAAAGACGGGAGATTACCGGAAAGATCGCGAGGGAAAAACCGTGCTAACTTCATTAAATGAAGGCATGTGTAAGGAAATTGCTTCTGCAGGAAAAGGCATTTATGCGCGTATTGATAACTCGAATAGCGCGCAAAATGCGATCACTGCCGAAATAGACAAATTAGACAAACAAGAAACGGATAGCAAAGTATTTAAAGAATACAATGAGCAATACAACGCCATTGCATGGATTTTGTTGATATTGTTAGTTGTAGAAGTTTGTATCCTAGAACGTAAGAATCCGTTATTTAAGGATATAACCTTGTTTGGCACTAAATTAAAAAAAGAGTAAACGATAAAGGAAATGAAAATACGTGATAGTATAATCGTAGTGATATTGCTTTTTTTAAGCACCTCCGTTTCTGCACAAAAGCAGGAACGTATTCAAATACGCCGAGGTAATCGCGACTTTCAAAAAGAACAGTATGTAGACGCGGAGGTAAAATACCGTAAGGCTCTTGAACTAAACCCTTCGAGTGTTGAAGCTTATTATAATTTAGCCGGTGCATTGGTGCATCAAAAGAAAGATAGTTTGGCTTTGGACTTGTACAGCAAGGCTGCCAGTTTATGTAAAGATGCTAAGAAGTCGGCTATGATTTATCATAATGCAGGCGATCTTTATATGGCTTCTAAAAAATATCAAGAAGCGGTAGATGCTTTCAAGCAATCGCTTCGTAAAGATCCGACGAACGATCAAACTCGTTATAACTTAGCGCTTGCTCAGAAGCAACTTAAAGATCAGCAGAAACAGCAAAAGCAGCAGAAGAAAGACGACAAAAAGAAGGATCAGAAGAAAGATAAGGATAAGCAGAAGCAAAATAAAGATCAGAAGAAACCGAATCCGCAAAAGCCAAATCCGCAGAACAACAAACCGCAGGATTCTAAGCAACGCGATAAGATGTCGAAACAGAATGCTGAGCAGTTGTTGAAAGCCGCTATGCAGGACGAAAAGCAATTGCGTGAACGGATGAAGAATCGTGCTCCTGCACAAGGAAAGCAATTAGATAAAGATTGGTAAGAACAATTGCACGAAAACTATTTTGTACGAGAATTCAAGAAACGAACAACGAAAAAACGGACAATGATGAACAACGTATCGAAACGATTATTTACTTTCTGTATGCTATGCTTTTGCACGCTTTGTATGTGGGCGCAGCATTCTTTTACCGCACAAGGCCCTCATACTGCGGCAGTTGGTGAACCTTTTCGAATAACTTATACCGTTAACACCGATGATGCCAAGAATTTCAAGGCAGGCATTATGAAAGGGTTTAATTTAATAGCCGGACCGTATACCTCGACTATGTCGAGTGTATCGATAGTTAATTTTAAAACAACCAGTAGAAGTTCAATTACATATACGCTTACGCTGATGCCGACTGCTGCTGGTGATTACACGATACAGCCGGCTACAATACAAGTCGGTGGATCCACGCTCACCTCCAAACCTCTTCATGTAAGGGTGAGAGAAGGAGATCCGAGTGCTTCTAATGGCTCGAATAGCGGAAGTGGATCGTCTTCTGCCGGCACTTCGCGTGGTGGAAGAGTTATCATGCCTTCCTCTACTAGAGAGATTGGTGCAAACGATCTTTTCATTGTGGCAAATGTAAGCAAAACTACTGTGCACGAACAGGAAGCATTTTTGCTTACTTATAAAATATACACGCGTGTCAGTTTACAAGGTTTCAACAACGTGAAGTTACCCGATATGGAAGGTTTCCATAGTCAGGAAATCGTACGTGGACAGAATATAGAACTGCAAAGTGAAAACTATCACGGGAGAACCTATCAGAGTGCTGTCTACCGTCAGTTCTTGTTGTTCCCGCAGAAAACAGGGAAGTTATCTATTCCTTCAGCACAGTTTGATGCAGCAGTAGTGTTACGCGATGCTTCGGCTGATCCTTTTATGGCAATCCTGAATGGAACTTCGCAGACAATGGCTCAGAAAACGCTTCGTACAAAGGCCGTTACAATCAATGTGCTGCCTCTTCCAGGCAAGAAACCGGAAGGCTTTACCGGAGGAGTCGGAAACATGAATATTACTTCTAGTCTTCCCTCTACGCGTGCAAAAACAGGCGATGCATTGAGTCTGAAGATTGTAGTATCCGGTAGCGGCAACTTAAAGTTGGTTACTGCTCCTGCAGTCGCTTTCCCGAAAGACTTCGAAGTTTATGATCCCAAAGTAACGGAAAACTTTAAACCCGGTCAGGGAGGAATGGTTGGAACGAAAGTCTTTGAGTACTTGGCCGTCCCTCGTAATGTAGGGAAATATACCATTCCGGCAGTGGCATTCAGTTATTATGATACCGGTAGTGACAGTTACAAAACCCTTCACACTCAGCCGTATGAAATACAAGTTGAGAAAGGAAAAGGGAGCACTTCGCAACAAGGGGCACACGATTTTACCGAAATGGAGCAGATTGCCACCGATATCCGTTATATAAAGAAAGGAGAAGCTCATGTGGTTTCTTCGGACTATGTATGGGGAAGTGCGCTTCAAGGCTTGGCTTATTTGATGCCTTTCTTAGTATTTGTTACTCTTATGGTGGTTTATCGGAAACAGGCTTTAGAGAATGCTAATATGGCTTTAACCAAAGGGAAACGTGCCAATAAGATAGCCGGTAAGCGTTTAAAGACTGCAAAGAAGTTATTAGATAAGCACGATTATGATGCTTTCTACGATGAAGTGATTAGAGCACTTTGGGGATATGTGAGTGATAAACTTACCATTCCAACCGCACAACTGACGAAAGAGAATGTCGCTTTGAAATTGTTAGAAAGAGGAGCTGCCGAAACTACTACTAACTTGTTCCTTGGTGCACTTAACGAGTGTGAATTCGCGAAGTATGCTCCCGGTGATAAAAATAAAGTAATGGACGAAATGTACGGACAGACCATTCAGTTAATTAGTAAACTGGAAGAAGAGTTGAAAGGCACAAAAGGAAAGTCAACCGTGACGACCTGCATCTTGGTACTCTTCCTAACTTTTGCAGGTACTATCGGTGCTTTTGCACAATCGCAGAAAGCGCAAGCCGACAGTGCGTATGCACAGAACAACTATCAAAAAGCGGCTACCCTGTATGAAGGTTTGTTGAAACAAGGTAAATCGCCTGAAGTTTATTATAATCTAGGTAATTGTTATTACCGAATGGATCATCTTGCGCAATCGCTTTTAGCTTACGAACGTGCTGCTTTACTTGA
>JAGPIY010000121.1 GCA_018054715.1 Bacteroidaceae bacterium | reverse complement strand
AGAGAAGCTGAGTGATATAGCGAGTCTGGTTCATGTTTCCGGATACATTCCTAATAAGGACTTACCTGCTGTGTTTACGGCGGCTCGCGCTTTTATTTATACCTCTTTACGAGAAAGCTTTGGAATCCCGTTATTGGAGGCAATGGCTTGTGGTGCTCCTGTACTCACAAGCAATACTTCTTCTATGCCTGAAATAGGTGGAGATGGTGCTCTATTTGTTGATCCTTTTAATGAGCGGGAAATTGCTTTTCAATTTGAGTGCTTAGCTACAGATGATTTGCTTTGTGAACGATTACGTAAACAGGGGTTTGAAAATGTAAAGCGGTTTTCTTGGAAGCATACAGCTGAATGTGTTTTGGACGTTTATAAAGAAGTAACCGAAAATAAAGTAGATTAAGATGAATGCAATTGAATATACATTCTGGATATTTGCCTTTATTGTATTTTATACTTATTTAGGTTATGGAATAGTGTTGGGTTTATTGGTCTGGTTGAAAGATCGTATTTCCCCTGAACCGAAGTTGCCTTTTCAGCAAGAGTCGGAATTACCGGAGATGACTCTTTTTATATGTGCTTATAACGAGGAGCAGGTGGTTGATGAGAAAATGAGAAATACACGTTCCTTAAATTATCCCAAAGAGAAGTTGAAAATTCTCTGGGTCACTGATGGATCTACTGATCAAACGAATCAACTCTTGACTCAATATCCGGAAGCTCGTGTAGCTTACGATCCATTTCGTGGAGGAAAGTCGGCAGCGCTAAATCGCGGGATTCAGCTTGTAGAAACGTCATTAGTTGTTTTTACAGATGCAAATGCAATGATTGGTGAGAATTCACTTTTAGAAATAGCTCGATTGTTTTTAAACCCAATGGTTGGATGTGTTGCCGGTGAGAAACGGGTTAATCAAGAGGGTGCCCAAGCTGCGGGTGCTACCGAAGGTGTGTATTGGAAATATGAATCGAAATTGAAAGAATGGGATTATCGTCTTTACTCTGCAGTAGGAGCTGCAGGTGAACTTTTTGCAATGCGTACTGCACTTTATACAAGATTGCCAAAAGATGCATTGCTTGACGATTTTATTCTATCTTTGCGAATTGCTATGCAAGGGTATCGTATTGGATATAGTTCTGAGGCCTATGCCTTTGAAAACGCTTCGGCAAATATGCAAGAAGAAGGAAAACGGAAGAAACGTATTGCTGCCGGAGGATTACAAAGTATTGTCCGATTATTGCCCTTATTTAATGTCTTCAAATATGGAGTGCTGAGTTGGCAGTATATTTCACATCGGGTACTGCGGTGGACTATTACCCCTGTTTTCTTAGTATTTCTGCTACCTTTAAATATTGCCTTGTTATGGAGTGATAGATTCGGACTATACGCGTCGATCTTACTTCTGCAAATATTGTTTTATGCACTTGCTTTTGGTGGTTGGAGAATGTCACAACGTAAATTGAAAAATAAAATATTATTTGTCCCTTATTACTTTCTGTTCATGAATATAAATGTATTTCAAGGCTTGAAATACTTAATATATAATAAGGGAAAAGGTACTTGGGAAAAGTCAAAACGTGATAACCTTAAAATCTAAACTGAATGAATGCAAAGAAAATATTAATAACAGGGGGTGCCGGTTTTGTGGGCTCTAACCTTTGTGCAAGTTTACTTGAACAAGGGCATGAGGTACTTTGCTTGGACAATTTCTATACAGGATCGATGAGAAACATCGCTCCGCTATTGAAGAATCCTCGCTTCAAGCTAATTGAAAAAGATGTGATGTTGCCTTTTTATGAAGAGGCTGATCAGATTTATAATTTAGCTTGTCCGGCTTCTCCTATACACTATCAAAAGGATCCGGTGCGTACCATACGAACTTCTTTTCTAGGGACGCAGAATTGTTTGGAGCTTGCTAAGAAATGTGGAGCTACTGTTTTGCAGGCTTCTACTAGCGAAGTATATGGGGATCCGGAAGTGCATCCACAATCAGAGTCGTATAGAGGTTGTGTTAATACTCTTGGTATTCGTGCTTGTTATGATGAGGGGAAGCGTTGTGCTGAAACCTTAATGATGGATTATCATCGGCAGTATGGCGTAGATGTTAAAATTGTACGTATCTTTAATACCTACGGCCCTAATATGGAAATTAATGATGGACGTGTGATTTCCAATTTTATTGTACAAGCACTAAAAAATCAAGATATAACTATGTACGGAGATGGACTGCAGACTCGTTCTTTTCAGTATGTTGATGATCTTGTTCGAGGCATTCAAATGCTGATGAACTCACCTCGTGGTTTTATCGGGCCAGTGAATATTGGCAATGATACAGAAACGACACTTCAAGAGTTGGCTGTGAAAATCATTGCTTTAACCAACGCGAAATCGAAAATTATATATAAGCCTTTGCCTGAGGATGATCCGAAACGACGAAAACCGGATATGGCATTGGCTCGAAAAGAATTGAATTATTTGGCAAAAGTCTCTTTAGAAGAGGGATTGCGCAAAACTGTCGAATATTTTAGAACAATAGTATCATAACTTTAGCAATAGTACATAAATGGAAAATGCAATTAATCCAAATGATTATAAAATACTCATCGTAGATGATATGGTCGCAAACCTATCGCTCTTGAAAGTCGTTCTTAAAAAACAGGGATTTGGGGTTGTTACAGCAGATGGTGGTCAGGCTGCGCTTGATGCTGTGGCTTCTGAAAAGCCTGATCTTTTGTTGCTGGATGTAATGATGCCCGACATTGATGGCTTTGAAGTGGCTCGTAGATTGCGAAGAGAACCGGCATCGAAGGAAACTCCCATTATTTTTCTTACCGCTTTGACCACTACTGAGGATATGTTGAGAGGCGCAGAAGCAGGTGGCAATGATTATGTTTCGAAGCCTTTTAAAAGAGAAGTCTTATTGGCTAGAATTGACTATCAGCTACGTATGCTAAACGCTAGTCGTGCACTCATTCGGCGTACAGAAGAACTTAATTTGGCTTTGCAAGAGCGTGATCGTTTGCATGCGTTAATTAGCCATGATCTACGTTCTCCACTAGGTAATGTGAAAATGATTCTAAATTTACTTTTAGATTCTTTGGATAAGGATGCAATTGGTGAGGATATGCATGAACTTTTATTGATGGCTAATCGTACTGCAGAAGATACCTTTTCTTTACTTGAAAATTTACTTTCGTGGTCAAAAAATCAAATGGGAAGATTAGCTTTGGCAATTACAGATATAAATTTATCTGCCACAATCCAAGGAACTCTCGAGGTGTTTACTTCTATTTCGCAGACCAAAAACATAAGCATCTTGATGGAAGAAATGCCTGATGTTACGGTACGTGCTGATGTCGACTTGTTAAAAACAATTTTGCGTAATCTGTTGAGCAATGCTGTTAAATTCTCCAATGATGGAGGTGAAATAGTCGTTTCTGCAGAGCAGCATGGCGAAGAGATTTTTGTTCATGTGCGAGATCATGGAAAGGGAATAAAGAAGGATGATCAAGAGAAAATTCTGAATCCCAATTATTCTTTTACAACCTACGGAACTAAAAATGAAGAAGGTTCTGGGCTGGGTTTATCACTTTGCATGGACTTTACCAAAAAACTAGGTGGGCGACTTTGGTTTGAAAGTAAAGAGGGTGAAGGGTCTACATTTAGTTTCTCTTTGCCATTAGCGCAAAAATCTGACAGCGTATTTTCGAATTAGTATAATGATATGGATATGTTTATAATTTTAATTTGCATCATAGCAGCTCTCATTTTAATAATTGCTGTTATAGGTTGTTGTTATGTAAAATTGCGACGGCAATCAGAGAGAGAAAAAGCATTCCTTGTTTCTGCACATGAAGTTTTTCTTGAGGTATTCGATTCGCTTTCTCTTGGATTTTCTCTAAAAGATGCCTCTGATGGGGGACGTTATATTGTGGTAAATAATGATTTTGCGGAAATACATGGATTAAAAAAAGAAGATTTCTTAAATAAAAGTATTACTGAAATAAAATCGAAAGATATTGACTGGATTGAACGCCGTGACAAAGAGGCTATTGAAACCGGACAGGTATTAGTTTCAGAATATCACAAAACGTTAGGGAAGAATGTAAATAGCTATCGCACTACTTTAAAGCCGTTTAACGCAAAAGATGGCCACCCTTACATACTAGATGTGTGGAAAAATATTTCTGCAGAGAAAGCTGTTCAAGATGAATTTGCAGAGTATCGCACTAAATTAGAGTTAACCCTTAATACCGGGGGGATGAACCTTTGGGAATATGATGTATTGCGTCATCGTATGTTTTTCACGGGGCACGATCGCGAGATTTTTGGGGAGAGTGTGCCTAGAGAGAGTTTTCTAAATTTGGTTCTACAAGATGATCGTAAAGGAATACTTGATATGTTCGAAGCGGTTATAACCGAACGAGAAGAAAATGCAAAAGCACTTTTCAGAATTTCATACGATAATAATGATTATCGATGGTTTAGTATTCATGCCGGAGTGCTAAAACGTGATTTGCAGACTGGTTTGGTGCAACGATTAGTTGGAATTTACAAAGATGTGACCGAAGAGCAGAGCCTTCGCCAACAACTTGATAGTTTAAAAAATAGTAAATGAATAAAGGATATTAGCTATGAAAAAAATAGTAATTATAGATGACAAAGAAGCAATGACGAAAGTAATGTCTCATTACTTGTCCGCAAACTTTGAATGTTTTTGTTTTGATAATCCCCTTAAAGCTTTTGCTTGGCTTGAAGAAGGGCACAAACCGGACTTAATTCTCCTTGATATCCGTATGCCGGAAATGACAGGCGATGAGTGTCTTCGAAAACTGAAGCAAAATGAATGGTATAAGCAAATACCTGTAATTATTGTTTCTGCCGAAGATAATAGTCAAGAACGTATCCGTTTTCTATCTGAGGGAGCTGAGGATTATATCACAAAGCCTTTTAACCCTATGGAGCTGAAAGTTCGTATCACTAAAGTGTTAAAATAAATTATGCCTTACTGGAAGCGATTGTTTGACATCTTTTTTGCGCTTTGTGCAATTATTGTGTTGTCGCCACTTTTGTTATTTACTGCATTGGCCATAAGGCTTGAAAGTAAAGGCCCTATTATTTATAGGGCAAAACGAGTAGGGCAGAATTATTATATCTTCGATTTCCTAAAATTTCGTTCGATGTATGCAGATGCCGATAAGCGTCTCAAAGAATTTAAATCACTCAATCAATATTCAGCTGAGTCTCTTTCGGTGGAAGATAAATTTTCAACGTTAATTGATGACAATACCCTCATTGATGATAGCACAACTACCGATTATCCCAAAATAGACGAGGCTACTCTTCTTTTTGACGATGAAGGAGAGGTTCTAGAAGGTGAGATCCTTCAGAAAAAAGGAGAAGAGCAGAAGAAGGCATTTGTGAAAATAGAAAACGATCCTCGAGTAACTCGTGTTGGCCGTATCATTCGTAAATATTCTATCGATGAACTCCCTCAACTTTTCAATATATTGAGTGGGGATATGAGTGTAGTTGGTAATCGCCCATTACCACTTTACGAAGCTGAATTATTAACTAGCGATGAGTATATAGCTCGTTTTTCTGCACCTGCAGGCCTCACCGGACTTTGGCAGGTAGAGAAACGAGGTGGAACTAGTAAAATGTCGCCTGAAGAGCGTAAGGCATTGGATGTAGAATATGCCACGAAATATTCATTTTGGTTTGATATGAAAATCATTCTTCGTACTTTTACGGCCTTCATCCAGAAGGGTGAAGTATAAACGGCTGTCTATTACCTCGGAAAAAGGCGAAGAAGCTTCGCAAATTGCATAATTTATTGTAACTTTGCAGAAAATATCTTAGGGATGGCAAAAGAGAAAAGCGTATACGTCTGTAAAGCGTGCGGATATGAGTCGACTAAATGGCAGGGGAAATGTCCTTCCTGCGGGGAGTGGAACACATTCGCTGAGCAGATTGTACGTAAAC
>JAGPIY010000120.1 GCA_018054715.1 Bacteroidaceae bacterium | reverse complement strand
GTGTTGAAGGGCTCCAAATTCAACCAGATGGAATTTACGTGGACGTCACTTTTGGTGGAGGTGGCCATTCACGCGAAATATTAACACATCTCAGCGCGAAAGGGCGTTTACTGTCGTTTGATCAAGATGCCGATGCTGAAAAAAATATTCTTAACGACACAAAATTTACATTTGTACGAAGTAACTTCCGCTATCTTCGAAATTTCCTTCGTTACTATGAAGCACTACCTGTAGATGGTATCTTGGCTGATCTTGGAGTTTCATCACATCATCTTGATGAAGGTAGTCGAGGATTTTCGCTTAGAAGTCCCGAGGCAAAGCCGGATATGCGCATGAATCAACGATCTGAATTCTCAGCCCTGCAGGTTATTAATGAATACCCGAAAGAAAAATTAATGACTGTTCTGAAAATGTATGGCGAATTAAAAGGCGTTGGACGTTTAGCGGATCGCATTATACAAGCCCGAGAGGTTGAGCCTTTCCGTCAAATAGACCAGCTAATTAATGCTGTGGCACCTTGTTTTTCTCGCGACCGTGAACGAAAGGAGCTAGCTAAATTATTTCAAGCACTTCGCATTGAGGTTAATCAAGAGATGGTCGCATTACAGGAGATGCTTGAAGCAAGCATAAAATGCCTCAAGCCGGGAGGACGTTTGGTAGTCATTACCTATCATTCGTTGGAAGATCGATTGGTAAAAAACTTTATGAAGTCCGGAAATTGTGCTGGAGAAGTAGAGAAAGACTTCTTCGGTCGTATTAATTGTCCTTTAAAAATGGCAAAACCAGACTTCCTGATTCCTAATGAAGAGGAAATTGAGCGAAACCCTCGCTCTAGGAGTGCTAAACTTAGAATTGCAACTAAATTATGAGTGAAGTAGCAAAACCAAAGGAAGAGAATCTTACCCCAGAAGAAGAACGAGAACATTTAAAATCGTTACTCCAAGGAGTAAATCATGAACGTGAAGACACGTTCAAAGGTAAATTCTCGCTAGGGAATATTGTCGGAGGAGACTTCTTAATGAGCAAGTCGTTTCGACATCAAATACCTCTTGTAGGTATGATTGCCCTATATTCTATACTTTATATTGATAACCGATATGAAGTACAACAGCAACTCATTGAAATCAATCGTTTGGAGACTCTACTACAAGGCACACGATATAATGCACTTACGCGTAGCTCTGAACTGACGGAAATGTCACGTCAAAGTAAAATCGAAGAATTTATACAATCATCCATTACGGACTTACAAACTGCCACACAGCCACCTTTTTTAATAAAGAAACAAGACGATGATAGAGCAGAATAAAAAGAGCATCGTAACTCGCTACTGGATCATTGCAATTGCATTAGCTTTTATGGGCATTGCAATACTGCTAAAAGGCGCATATATTATGTCGGCTGAACGTGCATATTGGGAAAAAGTCGCTGACCGCTTTATCAATACTAACGTCGTATTGCAACCTGTGCGAGGGAACATTCTTTCTTCTGATGGAAAATTAATGGCAAGCTCACTTCCTGAATTCCGTATCTATCTCGACTTCCTTGCCGGCGGAGCTCAAAAAGATTCAATTCTGGAAGAAAAGATGGATTCTATCTGCGAAGGTCTACACCGTGCTGTGCCAAATCATGGAATTGAATTTTATAGAAATCGTTTGCAAGAAGGTAGGCAAAAAAAGAGCCGCTGTTATGCAATCTGCAACGAACGCCTTTCGTATATTCAACTTCAGGAAATTAAAAAATTACCTGTATTTAACTTAAGGCCATACAAGGGAGGGCTGGTAACCAAAGAGTTCAATCAACGAAAAAAGCCTTTCGGCTCTCTTGCTTCGAGCTTATTAGGCGACGTTTTTCCTGATCAGAGCATGGGAGCTAAACGTGGTTTGGAATTTGCTTTTGATTCCGTTTTAAAAGGAACACCGGGGCTTTCGCGTCGTCAAAAGGTAAAAAACAAATATCTCAATATTGTCGAAAAAGAGCCTATTAACGGAGCAGACTTAATTACTACTATAGATGTAAGTATGCAAGATATCGCCGAAAAGGCTTTAGTAGATAAATTAAAAGAAATTGGTGGATACAAAGGTGTAGCAATTCTCATGGAAGTTGCTACTGGAGACGTAAAAGCAATGGTAAACATGCAGCAATACGATGATGGTAACTTTTATGAAGGATACAATGCCTCAGTAAGCGATCTTATGGAACCGGGGTCTACTTTTAAGACGGCTTCTATGATGGTAGCCCTAGAAAACAATGTAGTGACACTGAAAGATAGCATTAATACATTTGGGGGAGTATTTATGATGCATGGAAAACCTATGAAGGATCATAATTGGCATCGTGGTGGTTACGGATGGCTAACCGTTCCGGAAATACTTATGAAATCATCAAATGTAGGCGTATCACGTATCATCGATGAGAGACTTACGCCAGAGAAATATGTAAATGGACTTTACAAATTAGGTATTAATGCCGATTTAAAGCTGCCTCTTAAGAATACACCTAGAGCTATTATTCGCAAACCCAATAAATCGAATTGGTGGAAAACAACTCTAGCATGGATGTCGATTGGCTATGAAACTCAAATACCACCTATTAATACAGTCTGTTTTTATAATGCCATCGCTAACAATGGAAAAATGATGAAGCCACGCTTCGTGCAAAAGATTGTACGGAATGGAGAAACTCTTCAGGAATTTCAGCCCGAGGTATTAATTCCTTCTATTGCTTCGGAACACACTCTTAGAGATATAAAATCGATTTTATATCGAGTTGTAAACGACGATGGAGGATTAGGAAAACCTGCAAAAAGTACACAGTACACGGTGTCTGGCAAAACGGGAACTGCACAAATTTCACAAGGAGTTGGTGGTTATAAAACAGGGCGAACAAGCTATTTATTAAGCTTTTGTGGGTTTTTCCCTTCTGAAAACCCCAAATACACACTTCTTGTAGCTGTACAAAAAACAGGGCTTCCCGCTTCAGGCGGCTTAATGGCGGGAAGTTGCTTTCACAACATTGCGGAGCGAATTTATGCGAAAGCTCTTAGTACCGAATTGCAGGCAGCAAAAGATACCCTTCCGGTACGCCCAAAGCTTCCCCGAAAAAGAAAATTAAAAGAAGGAGTTACAAGCTATGGCATTATGCCCAATCTCATAGGAATGAGTGCAAAAGATGCATGTGCTCTATTGACAGCACGAGGATTGAAAATACGAATTTCGGGAGTAGGTAGAGTAATAGAACAAAGCAAGCCTTATGGAAGCATTACGAGAAAAGGCGAAACTATAAAAATCATATTGGCTACAGCCAAAGACGCAATCATAAAAAAAGAGGAAAAGATATGAAACTAAAAGAAATTATTCAGCAGATTTCTATGCAGAAAGTCATAGGCAGCATAGAAATAAACATAGCAGAAATAAATACTGACTCAAGAGAAATTGGGCCTGCACATCTTTTTATTGCAGTTCCTGGAACTCAAGTGGATGGACATTCTTTCATTGCTAAAGCTATTGAAAATGGAGCGACTGCAATTCTATGTGAAACACTTCCTGCAGAATTGGTTGAAGGGGTTACTTATCTAGTGACTAGCTCCACTGAAATTGTTGTCGGAAAGGTCGCAACTTGCTTTTACGGCAACCCTACGAAAAAGCTACAATTAATAGGAGTAACCGGAACAAACGGAAAAACAACCATTGCAACTCTTCTTTATCAGCTATTCCGCCAATTCGGCTACAAAGTTGGACTACTTTCTACTGTTTGTAACTATGTGGATAGTGAAGCGCAAGAAGCTAAACAAACCACGCCTGACCCAATTACGCTGAATCGTCTACTACAAAAAATGGTATTAGCTGGATGCGAATATGCCTTTATGGAAGTAAGTTCACATGCTGTGGCACAACATCGCATTAGTGGATTATATTTCAAAGGAGGAATCTTCACTAATTTAACACGTGATCATCTCGATTATCACAAAACTGTAGAAAATTACTTAGCAGCTAAGAAAGCTTTCTTCGACGGACTTCCTCAAGAGGCATTTGCACTAACAAACTTGGACGACAAAACGGGCCTTGTCATGTTGCAGAATACAAAAGCAAAAAAGTTGGCATACTCTTTACGTTCTATGTGCGAGTTTAAGGGACGAATTCTAGAGAATCATCTTGAAGGCATGCTTCTAGCTATTAACGACTGCGAAGTTGCAGTCCATTTTATTGGGCGATTCAATGCATCCAATTTATTAGCTGTATATGGAGCTGCGGTAGCATTAGGCAAAGATCCTCAAGAAACAATGGTAGCACTTAGCACTCTTCATCCGGTAAACGGACGTTTCGATACTATACGCTCTCCAAAAGGAATTACAGCTATTGTAGACTATGCTCATACTCCAGATGCACTAATCAATGTGCTTGAGGCTGTTCACGGTGTGTTACAAGGAAAAGGGCAAGTAATTACCGTCGTCGGAGCTGGAGGCAATCGCGATAAAGGGAAACGCCCCATCATGGCAGCCGAGAGTGCCAAAAACAGTGACCGTGTAATCATCACAAGTGATAATCCTCGCTTTGAAGAGCCACAAGATATTATTAATGATATGCTTGCAGGACTCTCTGCAGAACAGATGAAAAAGACTCTTTCTATTGTAGATCGTAAAGAGGCAATCCGCACTGCTGTAATGCTTGCACAAAAAGGTGATGTAATTCTCGTTGCCGGAAAAGGACATGAAAACTATCAAGATGTAAAGGGAGTGAAGCATCACTTCGACGATAAAGAAATACTGCGTGAGCTAATGGAGCTTGACTAATTCTTTATTATTACTCACTGTTAATCGACTTAAAACAAATATGTTATACTATTTATTCTCTTGGCTCGACAAAATGAATATTCCTGGTGCAGGAATGTTCTGGTACACTTCCTTCCGAGCATTATCGGTTGCGATTTTAGCATTGCTCATTTCAAGCATCTTCGGCAATAAATTTATTGACGCACTGAAACGTAGGCAGATTGCTGAAACACAACGCGATGCTTCAATTGATCCTTTTGGAGTTAATAAAATTGGAGTACCGAGCATGGGAGGAATTATTATTATCGTTTCTATCTTAATTCCTTGCATCTTACTAGGAAAATTGCATAACACATATATGATTTTAATGCTAGTAACTACGGTTTGGCTAGGATTATTGGGCTTTGCGGATGACTACATTAAAATATTCCGTCGCAAAAAAGACGGGCTTAAAGGAAAATTTAAAATCATCGCTCAACTTGGACTTGGATTGATCGTTGGATTGACTTTATATTATGTACCCGATGTTGTAATCCGTGAGAACATAGAAGTGAATCATAACAATGAGGTCGTAAATGTAGTACATGCAAAAAAGAATATAAAATCGACTCAAACTACGATTCCTTTCTTCAAAGAAAACAATCTAGATTATTGCGAAGCGTTTAACTTTCTTGACAATGCTGCATGGAAGCGTAAATGTGGTTGGATTTTATTTGTTGCTGTTACCATATTTGTAGTAATGGCGGTAAGCAATGGTGCTAATTTAAATGACGGAATGGACGGAATGGCGGCTGGTAACTCTGCTATTATCGGAGTCGGTTTAGGAATTTTAGCCTATGTATCCAGCCATCTGGAATTTGCCCAGTATTTAAATATTATGTACATTCCAGGCAGCGAAGAATTAGTGGTCTTCATTTGTGCCTTTATCGGAGCGCTAATTGGTTTTCTTTGGTACAACTCTTATCCGGCACAAGTTTTCATGGGAGATACAGGAAGCCTTACTATTGGTGGTATCATCGCAGTCTTTGCAATTATCATTCACAAAGAATTGCTCATACCGATACTTTGCGGAGTCTTCTTAGTGGAAAATCTCTCGGTGATACTACAAGTGCAAACGGCTAAATGGGGTACAAAGCATGGAAAAAAGTTGCGAATCTTTAAGCGTGCTCCGATTCACGATCATTTTCGTACAACAAAAGCACAGCTCGACAGTCAAATTTCATATTACTGGACTAAGC
>JAGPIY010000119.1 GCA_018054715.1 Bacteroidaceae bacterium | reverse complement strand
CTATCCTGCGGCACGTACTACGTTGACATCAGCTAAAGGAGAAGAAGTTGAAGTAAAGATATATGAAACGCGTAAGGTACTCGACAATTCAAAGGCGGTAGAGCCCGGCACAGTAATATCCGACGGGAAAAATTCTCTGGCTTTTGCCACTACAGACGGTTTACTGGAAATCGTTGAACTACAACAGGCAGGTAAGAAGCGCATGCCGGCTGTCGACTTCCTTCGAGGGTTTCACCTCGCTGAATAATGATTGTTCGATACAAAAAGCAACCCATACAAATAAAAAACAGGTAGATAGGATATAACCCCATCTACCTGTTTTATTATTTACACATCAATTACAACGCACGTTGTAAGAGCCATGCTTTTTGAAAATCCTCACGAGTGGGGAATTTTGCCTTAAAATTATCGCGTGCAATAGCAGCATCGTTACGGTTAGCGAATGTACCTATAATAACACGGTACATCTTGTTACTGGCATTGAATGCACTGAAAGCAGGGAAACCTTGCGACTTCATCTGTGCAATCAAGTTGTCAGCATTTGCTTTCACACCGAAGCTGCCTACTACAACATTGAATTCCTGCATCGTAGCACCATCTACCGCAGTAACGCGTTCTGAACGAACTACAGGAGTTGCTACGGTTGATTTCTCGGTAATAATTACAGGTACATCGGCTACTACAGGAGTAGTTTCTGCGGTAGTTTCTTCTTGTGCGAGCTCGGCCGACTTAGCTTTCTCATACGCCTGCTTGTAAGCGCTTTCAGTGGGTTTACAAGAAGTCATTGCCAGTACGGCGCAAAGGGCAAAGCCCATTAAAACGAATTTCTTCATAACTTTATTGTCTTAATTTTTAGTATTGAATTTCTAATTGTATTATTAATATTTTCGGAAACGGCAAGTATAACTAACCGAATCGTTGGAATCGTTCCATTGTAAAGTCAACGTTTTGTCACCAAGCGACACAACTTTGAAAGTTCGCGAATAATCGGTCCATTCCATAATATGCTTAAACTCGGTAGAAATTGTGGTATTTGTAAGCAAGGTTATCTGTAAAGCATCGCCCGACAAGCTATAAGTACCACTATATTGCTCGTAATTTCCACTCGAAGTAATGCAGGTGGCCATAAAAGTACCTTTCATAAAGCTGAAAAACACACGGTTTTTCAATGCTGCATCAGTTTCTGACCCTGTCACCTGCGAAAGCTGCCATTTCTCTTCAAGTTGCGAAGAATCGCTTTCCGAACAAGCCGACAGTAAAAAGAGAAGAGTACTGCAAAAAAAGATAGCCTTTAGTCGTTTCACTGTCAAAGTCGTTTAAGTAGGTTCTATTTTTTCGCTTAGAGTTTCTCGAAATGAGCATTTCTAAGGGCTTTCTTCAAACGCACTGAAGCACGAAAGTTCACCTTCTTAAAAGCAACATTCCGGCTAGTGGGGAGGGTATCTTCTGCAGAAGCATTTTCCTGTGTTTCTGCAGTAATAGAAAAAGTGCCCATCTCGTTGAGCGATACGTTATATCCTTCCGCCAATTTCTCCTCAATAGTTTCCGTGATAGCATCAATGGCTGCTTTCAAGTCGGCCGGCGTTAAAGTGCACCGTGAAGAGATAATCTTGCAAAGTTCGCGAGTGTCTATCGTACCGCGGGTAATCACCTGGGCAAAATGGCCTTTCTTCGGACTTCGATTGATGTTGTCGCTCTTCTCGGTTAAGCGATACTGAATACTCATAATATACTTTCTTTTTTCTAAAAGTTCATTTTCTATTCTTCCTATCAAACTGCTCTTCTTGAAAATAGCCGTAGGGCTTTTTTTATTTTCCCGTAGGGCTTTTCCGAAAAAGGAGTACTGCAAAGATACGAAAGGCTATCGACTTTGGCAAATCTTTCCCTGTTAAAAATGCATAATCAATAGGAAAGATGATACAAGCTATCATTTTATTGTGTATCTTTGAGCATAGTTTAATTTTTAACAACTCAATAATTATGAAAACAGCAAGCATTATTGGAGCATTCATTGGTGGAGCAGTCGTTGGCGCTACACTAGGACTTTTGTTCGCTCCTGAAAAAGGAGATGAAACACGCCGTCGCATCGCTGAAATACTACGTAGCAAGGGTATTAAGCTTGGTAAAGGCGATATGGAAAAGTTGGTCGACGAAATTGCCAGCGAAATAAAAGGTGAGATAGAAGCTTAATTCCAATCCCTATGTTTTCCGCAAACAAAGAAACGAATAGTTCGTTACACGGACTTTTCGAAGAAGCTAAAAAGTATGTCAGTCTCCAAAAGGAGAATCTGACACTAGGCTTTCTGGAAAAGCTAACAGTGATCCTTTCGGCAGCACTTCTGCTAATTGTGTTGCTCGGTATGGGTATGATTGCAGCTTTCTACTTCTTGTTTGCCTTGGCTTACGCCATAGCCGATTCTGTAGGAGGTTTGCCGATTAGCTTTAGTATCATTTCTCTGGGCGCATTGCTGATTATGCTATGTGTCTACCTCTTACGCGAACGATTGATTATACAACCAATCTGCCGCTTCTTAGCTAAATTATTCTTACCAACCTCTGAGAAGTAAACCTATGAAAGCTTTTACAACCCACGAACTGAAGGTCCTTACTTTAGCACAGATTCAAGAGATGAGATGCGAGGTGAAGAAGGACTTGCAAAAACAAAGTGAGGTGATTCTGCAACAAACAAAATCCCTCACTGAACCTTATCAAAAAATGGCAGTTGCGGGAAGCAATCTCGCAAGTAAGATGCGCACAGGGTTTACTATCTTTTCAGGGGTCTTAACCGGCCTTCGCTTGATAAAGTCTCTGCGCCATCCTTTCCGATGATAACTGCCTTTTGGCTAAACTTAAACGTAAGTTTCTAACAATTTAACGCTTCCTTCGGGGAAGATTTTTACTTCAACCATTTCTGCAGGAATGAGCACTGTCTCTCCTGCCGAAATGGTTGTTTCTTTATCCTCATCATCCACCAACAAAGCTTTCCCTTCGAGGCAAATGTAAATCACGAAGCTATCCAACTCGGAGTAATCGCATCCCATCGGCTCGGTTAACTCGTAAAGCGAAGTGGTAAAACACGGAGCTTCCACAAGTGGAACAGAAGCGTTCTCTTCTTGAGTATAGCGCACTGCATAATCGGAATAAACTTTGTAATCGATCGCCTCACGAGCCAATTCAGTATGTAGCTCACGAGGTTTTCCCGTAGCATCCAATCGACCAAAGTCGTAAATGCGGTACGTCAGATCACTGGTTTGCTGTATCTCAGCCACCATAATGCCTGCTCCAATAGAATGGATACGGCCCGAAGGGATATAAAAGACATCACCCGGCTTCACCACATGTGTCTCTAAAACTTCGCAGATCGTGCCGTTCTCTACCCGCGCCTCATACTCTTCCGGAGTAATGGCATTAGCAAAGCCCGAATAAAGTATCGAATCGGCTTCCGCACTCATCACATACCACATCTCACTCTTGCCCATCTTTCCATACAAGCGTTTGGCCATGGCATCATCAGGATGCACTTGAATGCTCAAATCTTTTGCCGCATCAATAAACTTGATGAGCAAAGGGAAACGTCCTTCAAAACGAGTATAATTCTCTTCGCCCACGAGGCGCGCTTTAAAGTCGTTCATCAATTGCGATATCGTTCTTCCTTCTAGTTCACCTTCGCTTACTACACTCTCATCGCCTTCCACGGCCGATATCTCCCAACTCTCACCAACTGCAGTTAGCTCGTCGGTAAGATGCTTAAAAGGGATGATGCGTTCACCACCCCAAAGAGTTTGCTTTAGTATCGATTTAAATTTCAGGATATACATCTTTTCGTTGGTCTATTTTTACAGGTTAAATCTATAAATTAAGTCTATAAATAAGTCTATAATACTATTTAAGAACTTCGACTATTTAAAAAACTTCGACAACAACTCCGGAGCCATTTCATCTCCCTGTTCTTTTGCCTTTAGAAGCATCTTTTTAGCCTCCTCTTTGCGATCAATCTGCAACAAAGCAAAACCCTTTAAACGATATACGTAAGGGCGTATCGGCTTAATGCGTAGACAAGCATCCAGACTCTTTATGGCTTCTGCATACTGATGGATGGAAATCAATATGCCGCCGCGTTCCTCATTCAACAAAGCATCGTTAGGCGAAAGCGCCAAAGCTTTGTCGATATAATAAATCGCCTTATCGTAAGCCTTCTGCGACACTGCGGCCTGCTCACATTTATAATAGAAGAAAGCATTGGGTTTGTAGTCTACACACGACTCGTAAGCTTCGTAGTCGGCAAGCGCCTGTACATAGTTTTGAAAAGCCATATTCAGTTCTCCTCGCTCAAACAAATAAGGAGCAGCTTCAGTCGTATAAGGTTTTGATAGATGAGCTATACAGCTATCCATCAGTTGCATAATCAATCCCGTAGTATCGCGCATCACACGTTGCAAACGACTCGCCGCATAGAAGCTTTGAGGAGAAGCAAGTTTCGAAGCATTGACTTTCTGATAAGCCTCATAGGCTTTAGGATACTGCTTCATGCGAGTGTAGAACTCCGCTTGTTGCTGAAAATAGACAGGAGCCGGATTGATAGCAATAGCCTTTTGCAGCTCTTCCAAACAAAATGCATAACTCCAATTTTTATAGCTAGCCGAATCATGACGATCTACATAGTTAAGCATGCAGCGTGAATTGGTATAGTAAGCAAAATCTTTCTCTTTAGTCATGCTCTGGAACTGATTCATATCTGCTTCCGCAAGCGCTAGATGCGTACTGTCATCGAAGTTCGCCGTATAGTAGGCTGCACGCAACTGAAAGCCCGTTGCATTTTCCGGATAACGAGTGATGTAGCGGTTGATTAATGCAAAATAGCGATCCTTTGAAACTGCACCACTTGCCAAATAAAGCTGAGCCAAAGCCTGCTCTTCCGTAGCGGGAAGATCTTTTGCAATGCCAATGCTATTGAGTGCTTTATCGTTCAACGAGAGTACACCGATGGAGAGTCCCTTTACAAAAGCAGCCGAAAGTCCATAAGCCTTGCCGGAACCTTTCGTAGCATCCTGCTGTGCTAAAGCAAAAAGCTCACCCGCCTCATTGAAGAGTGGAGCCGCAGTTTGCTTATCGCCCAATATCAAAGTCAGCGTATAGTAAGTGTTCGCATCTGTAACCTTTGCCACCTCATTTACCAAGCCATTTACGAAGTTCAACTCTTTCTCTTTATCAGGAGAATAATCGAGCAATGTAATCGGTTGACCGACTTCCGGATTCACCGTAGCCAAGGTAAGAGGAGTCGCTTTCTTCTTCTCGGGATACACTAAATGGAAACGTATCGCATCATACAGATCACTAGCTCCTAAGATGAAATCCACCGGAAATTCTTTCCCTTTATAATCGGTTGCCACTGCACGCTCACAGCCTTTAAACAAAGAGAGATTTGAAATTGCTTCCCCCTCTTCATTAATTAAACAAGCGACACCCTCATTTTGTTTCACCCCTTGGGCATCAAAAGTGGTGATTTTTACGAGCGATTTACGAGCATCTTTAGCCCATTTAGGCGCTTTTGGTTGAGCAGCTGCCAATGTGGCGCTACCTAATAAGATAACAAGAAAGAGCACCTGCGCTACTTGCTTGACAATGTGTTTACTATTCATTTTAATTATTCGCGTAACTAGTTTAGATACAAAGAAGAATAAAACTATTATTTTGTGGTAAAAATATTAATTTTCGGTAACTGCTAATCGCTGTTTGAGTGCCTCGTAGATTAAAATACCTGCAGCCACACTTACGTTGAGCGACTCAATCTTGCCTACAATCGGAATCTTCACCCACTCATCGCACAAAGCGAGATGTTCGTAAGGCACACCCGTATCCTCTGCTCCCATAATCAAACAAAGCGGATCGCTGTAATTAGCCTGTGCATAATCGGTATCCGCCTTCTCAGTAGCTGCAATAATACGAAAACCGGATGCTTTCAAGTATTTAATAGTCGCCGTCATGCTCTGCTCCTTACAAACCGGCAACGTATGCAACGCACCGGCCGAAGTCTTCACCGCATCGGCATTCACCGATACACTACCTTGCGTAGGCAGAAT
>JAGPIY010000118.1 GCA_018054715.1 Bacteroidaceae bacterium | reverse complement strand
TAGAATATGGAATTAAACGATTTAATCAACAATAAAAATCAAAACTTTTTCCTCTTAGCCGGCCCATGTGTCATCGAGAGTGAAAAAATGGCTCTTGACATAGCTGAGCAAATTACTAAGATGACCTATGCGTTGGGTATTCCTTATGTCTTTAAGGGCTCCTATCGGAAGGCAAACCGTTCACGACTAGATTCTTTTACAGGAATAGGTGATGAAAAAGCATTGCGCATTTTAGCTAAAATACGCAATGAGTTCGGTATCCCCGTAGTAACAGATATCCATGCTCCGGAGGAAGCTGTTATGGCTGCCGGATATGTAGATATTCTGCAAATTCCTGCTTTCTTGTGTAGACAAACAGATTTACTTGTTGCTGCTGCAAAAACAGAATGTGTAGTAAATATTAAGAAGGGACAATTCTTAAGTCCGGAGGCTATGAAATTTGCTGCTGATAAAATACTAGAAGCAGGAAATGACAAGGTGATGATCACTGAACGTGGCACTACTTTCGGGTATCAAGACCTTATAGTCGATTACCGAGGTATTCCAATCATGCAACAATTTGGTCATCCCGTAATTATGGATGTAACGCACTCTCTTCAACAACCTAATCAGCCGAGTGGCGTAACCGGAGGGGCACCTGAACTTATTGAAACGATTGCGAAAGCAGCGATTGCAGTAGGTACGGATGGACTCTTTATTGAAACTCATTCCAATCCCTCCGAAGCGAAAAGTGACGGAGCAAATATGCTGCCTCTCGATCAATTGGAAGAGCTGCTTCAAAAGCTAGTTCGCATTCGCGAAGCAATACAATAAACGCGAAGCAATACAATAAAATAAAAAGATTCTTTATAGAAGCTGCTAAATTTTTGAAAGAAAATTTTAGCAGCTTTTTAATAAAGCTTCTACTTGTGCTATTTTTTCCTCTAACGGGAGAGTTGCAGAGAGCCAATGAATATGGAAACCGCGCCGTTCCATGCCTCGGAACCAAGTCATTTGGCGTTTCGCAAATTGGTGAATAGCAGTTTCGAGTTGCGTAAACATGTCCTCGTAAGTTAGTTTACCTATTACGTATAAGGTAAGATACTTATATTCTAAGCCATAATAGATAAGATCTTCTGCAGGTATTCCTCTATTTATAAGGGTGCGTACCTCGTCAATCATTCCTTCTTCCAAACGTTGGCGAAGACGATTTGTTATTTTCTGACGTCGCAAATCACGATCGATATCAACTCCAATAATAAGACTGTTTATTGCTGGAAATTCGCGTTGCTCAAGAGGATGCTCTAAGTAATATTCCTGTATCTCAATAGCACGAATGGCGCGTTTGCAGGTGTCTACATCTGTGGTATTATGCAATTCTTTATATTGTTGCAAATGCGCTGTAAGAGCTTCAAGTGAAAGTCCTTCTAACGACTCTCTGAGTTTGGAATTTTCAGGGACAGGAGTCATACGGTATCCTTTTAAAACCGATTCGATATAGAGACCTGTTCCGCCACACAGAATGGGGAGCTTATTGTTTGCTCGAATTGCGCTGTAAGCAATAAGAAAATCACGCTGATATTCAAATAAATTATATCGATATCCCGGTTCACAAATATCAATAAGATGATAAGGTACCAAATTTCCATCTATTGTATAATCGATAAGATCTTTACCCGTACCTAAATCCATCCTACGATATAATTGTCGAGAGTCGGCACTAATAATTTCAGAACCCAGCTTGTGGGCAAGATGTGCAGCAAAAGGAGTCTTTCCTGATGCAGTAGGTCCAAGGATAGTGATTAGATCGTATTTCATAGTTATGGCATTTAGTAAAAAAAAGAAAAGCCGCCCCTCAGTGGGAGCGGCTTCCTTTCTATTATAGTGTCTAGCTTACTTAGCGATAACGCGAGCCATTTCACATACTTTGTTTGAGTAACCCCACTCATTATCGTACCAAGAAATAACTTTAGCGAAGTTATCGTCCAAAGAGATACCAGCTTTAGCATCGTAGATAGAAGTACGAGCGTCGTTACGGAAGTCAGTTGAAACAACTGCATCTTCTGTGTAACCAAGGATACCTTTCAACTCACCTTCAGAAGCAGCCTTCATAGCAGCGTTGATGTCAGCCATAGAAGCAGCCTTGTTAAGAACAACTGTCAAATCTACTACAGAAACGTCAGAAGTAGGAACACGCATAGACATACCTGTAAGTTTACCGTTAAGCTCAGGAAGTACTTTACCTACAGCCTTAGCAGCACCAGTTGAAGAAGGGATGATATTCTCAAGGATACCACGACCACCGCGCCAGTCTTTCTTAGAAGGACCGTCTACTGTTTTTTGAGTTGCAGTAGCAGCATGTACTGTAGTCATCAAACCTTTTACGATACCGAACTTGTCGTTCAATACTTTAGCGATAGGAGCCAAACAGTTTGTAGTACAAGAAGCATTAGAAATGATATCTTGACCTGCATATGTTTTGTCGTTAACACCGTAAACGAACATAGGAGTAGCATCTTTAGAAGGAGCAGATAGGATAACCTTCTTAGCACCAGCAAGGATGTGCTTACGTGCAGTTTCGTCTGTCAAGAAGAAACCTGTTGATTCAACAACTACGTCAGCAGCAACTTCGTTCCACTTCAAGTTAGTAGGATCCATTTCAGCTGTCAAACGGATTTTGTTTCCGTTAACGATCATAAAATTACCCTCTACCTTTACATCACCTTGGAATTGTCCGTGTACTGAATCATACTTAAGCATGTAAGCCAAATAGTCAGCGTCCAAAAGGTCGTTGATACCTACAACTTGGATGTCATTACCGAAGTTCTCAACAGCTGCACGGAATACCATACGGCCGATACGGCCGAAACCGTTAATACCTAATTTAATCATTTTTTTGTTTAACTTTTTAGGGGTTTTATTACTAAATTTCAAAAGTTCTTTTTCTATTTCGCTGCAAAATTAGAAAAAAATTCCTATATTTGCACCAAAATTCAGAGAAAAAATTTCAGAAGTATGAAAAAAAGTAGTTTTTTGGAAGAGTTTAAGGCATTTGCTATGAAAGGCAATGTTATTGACATGGCTGTCGGTGTTATTATCGGTGGTGCTTTTGGAAAAATTGTGTCAAGCTTGGTAGCTGATATTGTTATGCCTCTTGTTGGAATTCTGGTGGGAAGCGTGAACTTTCGTGACCTTACACTTAAGTTATCGGAGGCAGTGCTGAATGCAAAAGGAGAAGTGATAACTCCCGCAGTGACAATAGCCTATGGTTTATTTTTGCAGAATGTGCTTGATTTCTTATTAATCGCGTTTTCTATTTTTGTAGCAATAAAGTTGTTGGGCAAGTTAAAGAAAAAAGAAGAAGTTGCTTCTGCTCCTGAAGCCCCTCAAGCTCCAACTCCAACTAACGAGGAGGTTCTGCTTACTGAAATACGCGACCTCTTAAAAGAAAAAAAATAATATAGACATCCTTCTCAGTAATATCTGTGAAGGATAAAAAGATCAATTAATAAAAAGCATGGAAGAGAAAATCATCATCCTCGATTTCGGCTCTCAAACCACACAACTCATAGGACGTCGTCTTCGTGAGCTAAATGTGTATTGTGAGATCATCCCTTACAACAAGTTCCCCAAAAATGATCCTACTATAAAAGGAGTTATTTTGTCGGGCAGCCCATTTTCTGTATACGATGAAAAGGCATTTAAAACAGATCTTGCGGATATTCGCGGGCACTATCCCCTACTAGGTATTTGCTATGGAGCTCAATTTATAGCCTACACAGACGGAGGTAAAGTAGAACCGGCAGCCAGTCGAGAATATGGTCGTGCTAATCTCACTGAATTCGATCATAACAATCTTTTGCTAAAAGGGCTTAACGAAAATTCGCAAGTTTGGATGAGCCATGGTGATACTATCACAGAAATTCCAAGCAACTTTGAAGTGATTGCTTCTACTACCGAAGTACCTTGTGCAGCTTATCAAGTAAAAGACGAGCTATTGTGGGGTGTGCAATTCCATCCGGAAGTATTCCATACTACCGAAGGAACGCAGATACTTAAAAACTTTGTAGTGAATGCATGCGATTGTCATCAATGTTGGACAGCCGATTCTTTTGTAGAAACTACAGTGGCTGCTCTTAAGAAGCAGCTTGGAAACGACAAAGTGGTGTTAGGTCTTAGCGGTGGTGTAGATAGTTCAGTAGTAGCTGTACTGCTAAACAAAGCTATTGGAAAAAACCTTACTTGTATATTTGTCGATCATGGTATGCTTCGCAAAAACGAATACCATGATGTATTGCGCGATTATGAAACACTTGGATTAAACGTTTTAGGTATTGATGCTAGCGAAAAGTTCTTCCGTGAACTTGAAGGCGTTTCAGAACCAGAAAAGAAGCGTAAGATTATTGGCAAAGGGTTTATTGATGTCTTCGATGAAGAAGCACAAAAGCTTACCGACGTAAAATGGCTTGCACAAGGAACCATTTATCCCGATCGAATTGAGAGCCTTTCTATCACCGGTATGGTTATCAAGAGTCATCACAATGTGGGTGGACTTCCCGAAAAAATGCATCTCAAAATATGTGAGCCTTTGCAATGGCTGTTTAAAGATGAGGTACGTCGCGTAGGTCGTGCAATGAATATGCCGGAGCATCTAATTACACGCCATCCTTTCCCCGGTCCCGGTTTGGCCGTTCGTATTTTAGGAGATATCACTCGCGAGAAGGTTTCGATCTTGCAAGAAGCTGATTACATTTTCATTCAAGGCTTACGCGATTGGGGCTTGTATGATGAGGTTTGGCAAGCCGGAACTATTTTACTACCTGTACAGAGTGTGGGTGTAATGGGCGATGAACGTACTTACGAACGTGCTATCGCTTTGCGTGCAGTAACCAGCACAGATGCAATGACAGCCGATTGGGCGCACCTCCCCTATGAGTTCTTAGGTAAGATTAGCAATGAGATTATCAATAAGGTAAAAGGTGTAAACCGTGTAACCTACGATATTTCTTCTAAACCACCTGCAACTATTGAGTGGGAATAGGCATTACATAAAAATATTTTATAGAGAAATAGGTTGTATCACATTCGATATAACCTATTTCTTTTTAATTTAATATGCTCCCAAAAAGACGACTGCCAGCTGTTGAATTCATTTTTGCCACCTGCTGAAAATGAATTCAACAGCTGGCGAAAATGAATTTGCCAACTGGCAGTAACTATTGAGTATTCTATTCGTTTGCACAAAATATTCTTCTGCTGTTATAAATTATTATCAATTTATAAGAAGGGATGCAGTAGTTTCTGAGTATCCAAATAGAGTTTTTTCCTGATTTTTGATATAAAATTGATACTTCTACTATAAAAAGACATTTCGCATAAACATCTTTCATCTTTCAGTTTTCGATATAATTAACTGATAATCAGATTATAAAACCTGAAAGATTCTTTTCAACCCTTCAGAAACCTTTCAGTCTGAATTCTCGAAGAATAGAAAGCTTCTTGTACTATATAATTATCTCCATGTCTCTTTCTGGAATTAAGTCAGAGCTGTATATCCTGCTTCACTTAAAAAGGCAGTAGCTTTATCTAGCACATCAATTTTTCCAACATCCATCATACGAAGTTTCGGATCAGGAACTCCCATGATCTTTACTTTGTCGCAGATGGAGAGATAAAAGTCGATAATAGAGAATTTCCCTTCCCATTCTACCATATAAGGCAGGAGAGCGGGACTGATTACATGCACTCCTGCAAATGCATACTTCTGACATTTGTTGGGATCAAGATCCGGATAAGGAGATTTTATCTGTCCGGTTTGAATATTAGTCCAGCCCACCAACCGATTTGTAGTATCGAAAAGTAGATAGCGGCTCGTAGTACGTGCAGAGACTAATAGCGTAGCCAAAGAGTCGGTTGGGCGTTGAGCATAGAAATAAGCTAGATCTAAATTATTCAAGATATCAACATTGTGCACTAAGAAGGGGGCATTTCTATTTTCCTCATCGCTAGTCGGATTACACAGATACTGCGCGGCATGCTTAATGCCACCGCCGGTATCTAGAAGCTGATCCCGTTCATCGGATATATAAAATTGAATTTGTGGGTATAAAACACGCTGTT
>JAGPIY010000117.1 GCA_018054715.1 Bacteroidaceae bacterium | reverse complement strand
TACAATTATAATCATTTTATGCAGGCTTCTAGTTCATTTGAAGGAGAGCGTATATTGTCGGCGAGTGAAGATAATTATCGTTTTTCGTCAAAAGGTTCAGCTAAACCGAGAGGCAATATGCATAATGGTAGCCTTGAGGCTAGCTATGAAATCGATACCTTACGATTGATTACTGTTTCAGCTGATATGTATAATGTAGACTATAAGTTTAATAACCGTTTTGCTACCAATATGTATTCAAAATCGGGAGCACCGACTTATGGATATGATTACGGCTATTCTAGAGATGCCAGTTTTGGATGGATGGGTGGAAATATCGATTATCAACGTTCTTTTCATAAGCCGGAGCGTTTGTTGACTCTTTCTTATCGATTGAGTGGCAATCCTAATACAACGGATCTATATACTTCTTATTATGATGTAGTGGGTACGGTTGATAACCTAAAAAATCAGTATTCGGATAATAAGACATCGAGTATGGAACATACCTTCCAGATTGATTATACTGATCCAATTACGAAAAATCATGGAATAGAGGTTGGCGCGAAATATATTTTGCGTCGTAATACAAGTGATGGTTATCAGTATACAGCTCCGGTTGGTAGTGAAAACTATATTTATTCCGATTCGCTTAGTAGCGAATATGCGCACAATCAGGATATCTTAGCAGCGTATCTCAGCTATAACTATAAATGGAAATGGTTTTCTGCTAAAGCGGGAGCGCGCTATGAGCATACTAGTCAGGATATAAAGTATTATTTAGGCAATCACTCCAACTTTGGTGTGAATTTCGATGATATTGTACCTTCTGCTTCGGCCACCTTTACTCTAGGAGAGAAAGACAATTTACGCCTTTCGTACGATATGCGTTTGTCTCGTCCGGGAATCCAACAATTAGACCCGTATGTGGATCGCTCTATGCCGACTTCTATATCTTATGGTAATTCGAATCTTGATACAGAGAAAAGTCACAATTTTAGTTTGAACTATGCACACTTTACTCAGAAGCTTTATTTAAGTGTTACTGCTTCGCATTCTTTTGTAAATAATAGTATTGAAAATTATGATTTTGTAGATGCAAATGAAATAATAAATACCACTTATGCAAATATTGGTCAATCTCGTACTACTAGTATTTCTACTTATTTTAGTTGGAATCCAAAGATGGGCACACGTATTTATAGTAACAGCTCTTTAAATTACACACATCAAACTTGTGATGAGATGAGTCTAAAGAATTATGGCTTTAACTATAATGGGAGTTTAGGTGTGCAGCAGACTCTATTTTGGGATCTTCGTACTTCACTAAATGGAGGTGGAAGTACAAAACGATACAATTTGCAAGGTAATTCGAGCGGATACTTATATTATAACCTTTCGTTGAGTAGAGACTTCATGAAAAAGAAAATTAATGTGAGCATCTTTGGAAATAATTTCCTACAGCCTCGTCGTACTTATAAGAGCTATACAGAAGGTGTTGGTTTCTCCTCTTATAACAAGTCAAGTAATTACCAGGCTTCCTATGGAATAAGTGTTTCATACCGCATTGGTAAATTACAGGCCTCGGTAAAGAAAGCGCGTCGCACTATTACAAATGATGATGTGAAGAGCACTGGTAATGGTGGCGCTGCTGGCGCAGGTGGCGCTACAGGAGCTCAATAATTCTTCAATATAAAAAAGGAAGGAGAAATGTGTAGAAGCATATTTCTCCTTCCTTTTTTGTTGCTTATAAAGAATACAAAAAGGTATCTATTCCTGATTTAAGGGCAATAGATACCTTTTATTATAAAGAATATCTGTATAATTAGCCTCTAGCTTCTACGATATAGCTTAAAGCTTCTTTTGACTTAGTTGTGATTGCAGCCCAGTTTTTAGCAGCAATTACTTCTTTTGGGAATAGTTGGCTACCCATGCCAACACAAGTTACGCCAGCTTTAACCCATTCTGTTAGGTTCTCTTTGGTAGGAGCAACGCCACCTGTTACCATAATAAGAGACCAAGGCATAGGAGCTTTAAAGTTCTTAACAAATGAAGGACCTCCTACATTACCTGCAGGGAATACCTTGCAAAGGTCGCAGCCTAACTCTTGTGCAAAACCGATCTCGCTTACAGAGCCACAACCGGGAGTATAGGGGATGAGGCGACGATTACATACTTTTGCAATCTCAGGGTTGAACAATGGACCCACAATAAAGTTCGCACCTAGTTGAATGTAAAGAGCAGCTGTAGCAGGATCTACAATAGAACCAACACCCATAATCATCTCAGGACATTCTTTTGCAGCCCATTTGTTAACCTCACCGAAAACTTCGTGAGCAAAGTCACCACGGTTTGTGAATTCGAAAGCGCGAACTCCTCCTTCGTAACAAGCTTTTACCACTTGTTTAGTTATTTCAGCATCTTTGTGGTAGAATACAGGAACCATGCCCGTGCTAGCCATTGCTGAAATTACTTGTATTTTATTAAATCTAGCCATTTGTTTAAATTCTAATTTTATGAATAAATCATTTTTTGCTTAGCGTGAAACGCGTCCGGAGCCGTCGCCACCCATCAGGTTTTCCACTTCAGCAACAGTAACCAAGTTAAAGTCGCCATAAATAGTGTGCTTCAAACAAGAAGCTGCAACTGCAAAGTTAAGTGCTTTTTGATCATCTCCCGGATAAGAGATTAATCCATAGATGAGGCCTCCCATAAAGCTATCTCCACCACCTACACGGTCTACGATATGTGTGATATCGTAGCGGTTGCTTATTTTGAGACTGCCTTCTGAATAAAGTACACCGCCCCATGTATTATGGTTCGCATTGATAGCTCCGCGAAGGGTAACAATCATCTTTTTACAACGAGGGAAGCGTTTCATCATTTGAGTGCAAACGCTTTCGAATTCAGCTGAATTAACATCACCTCCAGTTTGAGTTACGTCGAAGCCTTCCGGTTTAATACCGAATACCTTTTCGCAATCTTCTTCATTACCAAGAATTACATCGCAGCATTCTACCAAAGCAGGCATAACTTCAGAAGCAGTTTTACCATATTTCCAAAGATTCTTGCGGTAGTTGATGTCGCACGATACAGTGATACCCATTTCGTTGCAAGCTTTTACAGCCTCAAGGCATGCATCGGCAGCTCCTTGTGAGAGGGCAGGAGTGATACCGGTCCAGTGGAACCATTGCGCATCCTTTAAAACCTCTTTCCAGTTTACCATTCCCGGTTCGATTGTTGCGATAGAAGAGTTCGCGCGGTCGTAAACCACTTTTGAAGCACGCGCTACAGCACCGGTTTCTAGATAGTAGATGCCGACACGATCACCACCGAAAATTATTTCTTTCGTGCCTACATTGTGTGCACGAAGATCCATGATGCAACTTTGTGCAATATCGTTTTTAGGTAGACGAGTTACAAACTCGGTATCAAGCCCGTAATTAGCCAGGGATACAGCTACATTTGCTTCTCCGCCACCGAAGGTAGCAGTAAACTCTTTTGCTTGTGAAAATCTCAAGTACCCGGGAGTGGCTAGGCGTAGCATAATCTCTCCGAAGGTAACAACTTTCTTTGCCATAATTCTAAATTAATATGATTAAATATTGTCGATTTCTAGTAAATGCCATATAATAATAGCTGTGCAAAGTTACACAGTTTTTTTTAATTGACAATAGAATTTACCGAGAAATCATTCAAGAAGAATGATTTCAAATAAAAATGCATATTTAATTTTATTTCCTATAAAACTCTCTTTCATGTAGGCAAAGCAAATGGATTCGCTTATGAGCAATTATCACTAAAAAAGAAAAAAAGAATTTGAAAAACAAAAAGAACATTAAGTCACGCCAGGCTCTTGAAAACTTATGAGTATATTTGTAAATTACCTAAAAGTATTGCCTATGTATATTACTCTTTCTATTTTAGCTCTTTCTGCATTTTTCTTTATAAATGGGAAACTACGATCTGATTTAGTTGCTCTATGTGCTTTAATGATGCTCGTTCTATTTCATATATTAACGCCCGAAGAAGCTTTGTCAGGCTTCTCTAATTCGGTTGTGATAATGATGATTGGCCTTTTTGTGGTTGGAGGAGCTATCTTTCAGACCGGGTTGGCTAAAATGATAAGTAGTAAACTATTAAAAATGGCTGGTGGAAGTGAATTAAAGCTTTTCATTTTAGTAATATTGGTTACAGCCGTAATTGGTGCATTTGTAAGTAATACAGGTACCGTAGCATTGATGTTGCCTATAGTGGTGAGCCTAGCAATGGAAGCCCGGCTCAATGCTAGTCGCTTTCTGATGCCTTTAGCCTTCGCTAGCAGTATGGGAGGGATGATGACACTCATAGGAACGCCTCCTAACCTTGTAATCAATAATACTCTATTAGAAAACGGATTTGAAGGATTGACATTTTTCTCTTTTGCACCCATAGGAGTTATTTGTGTCTTAGTAGGAGTTTTAGCATTGATTCCATTGAGCAAAAAATACCTTTCTCGACAATATGATGAAGATGAAGCTCATCGTGGAAATAAGAAGTCGTTAAAAGAATTGGCTAATGAGTATCGGCTTTCTAAGAATCTTTATAGAGTACGCCTGTCTTTTGGCTCTTTGTTGTCGGGGCATAAAGTACAAGATCTGGATCTAGTAGATAAATATGGACTAACTATATTGGAAGTTCGTAGAGATTCTGCACCCTCTACTCCTTTCTTTAAAATGATTAATCAGAGATTAGCAGGTCCTGATACCATTCTGCAGGAGCTCGATATTCTTTATGTTTTAGGTGATTATGAGAAGGTTGTTGATTTTGCAAGTGAATTTACTTCAGAGCTGCTTGATGTAGATGTTACAGAAGATGCAAACTCAGTAGATTCTAATAAACTGCTATTTCATGAAATAGGTATAGCAGAGATTTTATTGATGCCGACATCAAGTCTGGTTGGAAAAGAAGTGAAGATCTCTGGATTTAGAGAAAAGTATAGTATCAATATTCTTGGTATACAGCGGAAGAACGAATATATAGTTCGTGATTTAAAAGATCAGAAGATGAGACAAGGTGATGTGTTGCTAGTTCAAGGAACTTGGGAAAATATAGCTCGTTTAAGCGAAGAACAGTTAGAGTGGGTTGTTCTTGGGCAGCCTCTTGCTGAAGCGAGTAAAGTAACACTCGATCATAAAGCTCCATTGGCAGCCGGAATAATGTTTTTGATGATAGTTTCTATGATGTTCGATTTTATTCCGGTTAGTCCCGTTGTCGCTGTAATGGTTGCAGCCATATTAATGGTACTAACAGGCTGCATCCGGAGTGTTGAAGCAGCTTACAAAACCATAAACTGGGAGAGCGTAGTGCTTATTGCAGCTATGCTGCCTATGTCATTAGCACTCGAAAAGACAGGCGCCTCTGTTGCAATTTCAGGATTATTAGTCCATAGTTTAGGCAATTATGGACCAATCGTTCTTCTTGGCGGCATCTATCTAACGACTTCTGTGCTTACTATGTTTATAAGCAATACAGCTACAGCAGTACTGCTAGCTCCTATTGCTTTGATGTCAGCACTTCAAACAGGTAGTAGCCCTTATCCGTTCCTTTTTGCAGTAGCCATAGCATCAAGCATGTGTTTTGCTTCACCTTTTTCTACGCCTCCTAATGCTTTGGTTATGCCTGTGGGGCGATATACTTTTATGGATTACATAAAAGTAGGCTTACCTCTTCAAGTACTTATGGGAATTGTTATGTTATTGTTTTTACCCTTGTTATTTCCCTTTTAATTCTATTGTTTAGGCAATTACTAGAAAGAAAAGAATTATGAGAAATTCTTTTCTTTCTAGTAAAAGAACTCCGTCTTATAAACTTCTCAAAGTATAGAGAAAGTTTATAAGACGGAGTTAACCGAATGGTTATGAGTAAATAGAACTAAATCTTTATTTTAGAAGGCGTTTGCCATTATAAGTTACAGTACGTAAAATAGCTTTTGCTCTAGCAGCCACACCAGCAGGAAGTGGTGCGTAATTAATTTTACCGGCAATAGCTTGAGCATCGCGGCTTACCATCCAATCGATCAATTTTAATGTAGCTTGAGCCTGAGCAAATGAGCGATCGTTATAATTTTGGTTTTTATAAATTAGCAACCAAGTAAATCCTGCAATAGGGTAAGCAT
>JAGPIY010000116.1 GCA_018054715.1 Bacteroidaceae bacterium | reverse complement strand
TTAGAAATTGCCTTTATATAATTCTTTTCAGCTGTTCCATAGTCTAATTGTATTTCTTTCTTAGCCACTTGATCATCAAGTATTGCGAAAGCCATATAAGGATTAATTGCACTTGCTCCAAACCCAAGGAGCAAAGCAGCGTGCATTACCTCACGGATTTCACCACTTTCAATAATAAGTGCTGTCTGCACACGTTTCCCTACAGAAATAAGATGATGATGAACTGCACTTATAGCAAGCAAAGAAGGAATCGCTGCATGTTGTGCATCAATATCACGATCAGACAGGATTATATAATTCACTCCATCTGCTACAGATTGTTCTGCTTTTTTGCAAAGTTCTACAAGAGCATCACGAAGCCCAACTTCCTTTTTATCTATTTCAAAAAGAATCGGAAGCTTTACGGTCTTAAAGCCCTTATAGCGAATATTACAAAGAAGATCAAGCTGAGTATTAGTAAGTATCGGACAATTCAAACGAACCATTTTGCAATGGTTTTCACTTGGGCAAAGTATATTCATGCCGACCGCACCAATATACTCAAATAACGACATCACCAACTCCTCACGAATCGGATCAATTGGAGGATTTGTTACCTGTGCAAATTGCTGACGAAAATAATTGAATAGAAGTTGGGGCTTTTCACTCAGAACTGCTAAAGGGGTATCATTACCCATTGAGCAAATAGGCTCTTGTCCACTCTGAGCCATAGGCAATATCAAACGTCCAATATCTTCTCTTGAATAAGCAAAAGTATGCAACATCCGGTTATAATTATCAACCTTATGCGAAATTACACGACCAGATTTTAACTCATTCAATTCAATACGCCCCATACTCAACCATTGACGATAAGGTAGTTCTTCAGAAAGCTCCTTCTTTAGTTCGCCATCATAATATATTTTGCCTTCTTCAGTGTCAATAAGTAGAATCTTACCTGGCTGCAAACGACCTTTCTGGCGAATTTCAGCAGGCTCAAAATCCATCACACCAACCTCAGAAGCAACCACCATGGTATCGTTTTTGGTAATAAGGAAACGTTGCGGACGAAGCCCATTACGATCAAGCATACCACCAGCGAAACGGCCATCACTAAATAGTAGTGCAGCAGGTCCATCCCAAGGTTCCATCAGGATTGAATGGTATTCATAAAATGCTCTTAAATCTTCAGTGATCGGATTTTTCTCATTAAACGATTCAGGCACAAGCATTGCCATTGCATGAGGCAAACTAAGACCAGAAGCCAAAAGAAACTCCAACACATTATCAAGTGAAGCCGAGTCACTCATATTTGGTTGTACAATCGGACGAATATCTTTTATATCACCCAATGCAGGCGAAGAAAGTACGCTCTCACGAGCTTCCATCCAAGCACGGTTACCACGAATTGTATTAATCTCACCATTGTGAGCCAACAAACGGAAAGGTTGTGCCAAGCTCCAAGTCGGGAATGTATTCGTACTAAAGCGAGAGTGCACTAAAGCCAGCCCTGAAGTCAAATAGCTGTTTGTTAAATCAGGGAAGTAGGTACGCACTTGATTAGAAGAAAGCATACCTTTATATATGATATTCTTTGTAGAAAGAGAACAAACATAAAAATCATCTTTCCCCTCAATAGAAGAAAGACGAACGCGATTCTCTATTTTCTTACGAATTAAATAAAGACGACGATCGGGATATTTCTCATCACTAGCAAAGCCTGTTATGAAAACCTGTTTAATATCTGGCTCAGTCAGCAAAGCTTCCTCGCCAATATCTTCCTTATTTGTAGGCACTGCGCGAAGATGCATCAAAGTGAGTCCATCTTTTTCAACCTCTTCAAGAAGTATACTCAGAATTTCACTCTGACTTTGTTCTGCTTTAGGAAGGAAGAAAAGGCCAGTCCCATAGGTTCCTTTTTCAGGAACGGGAATACCTTGAAGGAGGATGAATTCATGGGGAATTTGCAACATAATACCTGCTCCATCACCCGTCTTACTATCTGCACCCTCCGCACCACGGTGAGCCATATTCTCTAATACCTTAAGCGCTGACTCCACCAGCTCATGCGATTTATTACCATGGATATTTACAACCATACCCACACCACAAGCATCATGTTCGTAGCTTGCATCATAAAGTCCCTCGCTCATCGGACGACGTACGCCGAGACTTTCATTCTTTTTGTTGTTGTTGAAAAGCTCTTTTTCCTTCATCTACTCTGACTTTTTAGGTGTCCGTGTCTTACGACATATCAAATTGTCTGCAAAATTACGAATAAAATTTCATTTTGACACTAATATAAAACGCAAAAATAAAATAATTTTTTCCGTTCACTTTTACAACATGACAATTTTAATATAAACAGAATGAATTCCCTACAACTTTAAACAAAAAATAGTCCGTTTTCTATTAGATTAAAACATATCGAAGAAAAATGCATTTTGATTACATTTTCATTTAGTTACTATCAAATCGAAAAACTAAATCAAAGGAAAAAGCCTTTCACATTTAAGAATAAAAATAGGTTTCTTTTTGCTTTTATCACAAAAAGGAGCTATCTTTGTCGCTAAAACAATATTACATTATGAAATATCTCCCACATAATAAAATAAAGCAATGGTTCTCTTGCATTTTTTTTATTGCAATGATTTCCATAGGAATACTCACAGCCTGCAATAAATCACAAAAGAAACAGATTCCCGGAGCACCATCGATAAAAGGCACTGAAGAAACCATTCTAACAAACTCATTAAAGAATTACTCATTTTTCACAGACAGCGACTTCACTGCACTAAAAGAAAAAGATGCAGAGCAATGGAAGCTTGTCACCGACTTGCTTTCCATTTATTTTCAAACCCGCTACGAACAAGATACAAAACTAGGAGAGATAAAACTCCCAATAGAAATTATCACCCAACGCCTTGCGAAAGAGCCTAATTTATGGAAAAGAGCAAAAGGCTCTACAGAAGTTGTACATTTCCAGGAACTCACTGAGCAAGCAAAACAATTAGCTAACTTTCCTACCTCCTCCAATTATGAGAAGTATTGTCAAAAAGCGTTACTTGATTTTTTTGACCTCTATCTCACGCAAAAAGCGAATAAAGGGACTTACGAATATCCGAAAAGCAAAAGCCTTAATACAGCTCTAATTCAAGAGAATACAGCTTGGAATGATCTTTTAGAAGCCGAAGCAAAGGTTGGAGAAGCATTATTGCAGATTAACTCTTTAGATTCTTTTCATCAATTAGGCTCAAAAGAAGCACAATTCTTAGCATCGTTACAAAAACGGCGATCAAACAGTGACCGAGAAACCTATTTTGCACTGACCTCACCAAGCTATAACCCGAATTTTTCAGGGTATGTAACGTGGGCAGAGACAAAATCTGAATATGCCAAACTTGCAACCCGAATACAGCAACAATATCAAACAAAACCGACACCTTGTCGTAACTTGATAAATGCCTTAAGAATTGAACAAAATACATGGTTTTCCCTTATCAAGACACGTGATGCCGTACAGAAATTACTTTACGGGAATGCACAAAATGTGTATTCTTCAAATTCAAGAAAGCTTAAAAGCGAACATATTAAAGATTTACAAACCACATTTGAAAGACATTTTCAATAAAGTAAAATTCAAAATTGCACATAATATTTCAATCGCTCCAAATCTCTCGGAGTAAATTCTTTATATAAGCTCAATTCATCTAATGTGTGAAAATCGCCATGCTTCTTGCGATGCTCTACAATTACTTTCGCTTGATAAAAATTAAGGTACGGATGTGCAGCAAGATGCTCTACCCCAAAACGGTTGACCAACAATACACGCTTCGGCTTCGAGCCAATTCGAAACCAAGCAAGAATAGCATCAATCTTTTCTAGCTTTGTACTTTCTAAAACGCCATCTATATCAGAATTAGCTCCTAGATACTTCACCTCTTTCAATTGATCAACGGTATAGAACCCGCCCAATTGTCTACGATAATTTACAATACGCCGTGCAATACCTGAAGCAATGCCCGGTATTTTTTTTAAGTCATTTGTATCCACTGTATTTAAGTCAAGTTGCACGCGTTTCGTATATTTCTCTTGTTTTTGGAAGAGTTGAGAAATATTTTTTGACAGCGTATCCTTTCTAGCCCGTTGAAAAGCTTTTCCAATATGTATATAAGGGAGCAATTCCGCAAAATGAGCTGGAGCTAAATCGTAAATATGAGCAAATTCATTAGCTTCATGAAAAATCTTTCCATTAATTCTATAGCGCAATACATTATGCACCATATAAGGCATCAATCCCAGTCTTATAAAAGTTAAGGAATCTGCTGTATTTGGATCAAAATCAAATAGTTTAAATTTATGCCAAGAGCCCGCTTCATACTTCTTGCGTTGAACATAGTAATTCTCGGAGTTTGATTTTTTCACTCCATCATTAAAGTCTTCAAAATCTAAGTTATCATTCCACCCAACAGGCTTTAGGCCTTTTTTAAAGCGCACATAATCAACATCATGTTGCTGAATCTGTTCACATAATACCATTCGATGTTTATATTCTATCCAAATCCAGAAAGTTGTACCTGCAAAAATCAAAATACCCAAAACAAAAAGCCCTCGCAATTCTGCACGAGAAAAATAGAGCCAATCTTTCCACGAATTCTTATTCATCACTTTCTTTATTATTCTTTTTCCATTGCAAAGGTATACATTTTCTCCTTTTCGTTGCATATCTCAAAAGAAAAATATACCTTTGCCTCCAACAAAAAAAAAGAAATCAACTCATTCAAAAGTCATGAAAAGAATGTTCTGCTACATTGGGATTTTGCTCTTTTGTCTTTGCTTTCATGAGGCAATTCATGCAGAGAATAAAAGCTTAAGTGTTCCCTCTGTCGAAGAGACCTTAATAATTAGAGGGAGCAATGACTTTTTCCCTTTTGAATATTTAAATAGAAGAGGTGAGCCAGAAGGATTCAACATTGATTTGATAAAGGCCATCATGAAAAAGCTGAATCGGAATTACCAACTCAAACTAGAACCAATTGACAAAGTTCTAAACGAATTTAAACACAGCCATGTTGATATTATTACGGGATTAACAAACAATCCTTATTGGGGGAATGATTTTCTTTTTGCAAATCCACACTATGCTGTAAATTTTGATATCATCAGCCGTAAAAAGGAGACACCTTACAAAAGCATAAACGATCTTACAGGAAAAGAAGTAATTGTGCGTGAAAAAGGGTGGGCCTACAATTACCTACTCTCTCAAAAAGGCATAAATAAGATTATAATTGTAAATAGTTTATCAAAAGCTATGAAACTTTTAAGCGAAGGCAAATACGATGCTATTCTGTGCACTGAATCGGCCTCACTCGCTGTTGAACGAGAAGGCTATAAGAATCTCATAGTTCAGAAAGCTAAATCGGCCTCACAAGGTTATTGCATGGCTATACATAAGCATAACCTACAATTGCAAAAGCAAATCAATGACGCCTTGCGAGAGTTAAGATACGATGGTACTTATAATAGAATCTTTCATGATTGGTTCCAAGACAAAGAAAAGAAAAATCTGCATGGAAGCACACTCTTGATAATTCTTATACTTTGTATTTCTAGTGCAATAGCTATACTCTTTAGTGTTTTACTACGCTATCGAATTAAAAAAGTTACAAAATTGTTAGAAAACACCAATCGCCAAATGAAACTGGCAATTGCTGCAGGAGGCATTGACTTATGGACTTATAGCATTGAAGAGGGACGTTTTTATTATATATATGGAACAGACCAAAAAGACAAGAATGAAAATAAGCAATATCATAGAAATGGAAAAGTAAGTATAACAACCTTTGAAGAATCAACGAAAAGAATACATCCTGATTTTCAAGAAAAATACAATAATGAATTCCATGCTATCATAGATGGACATAAAGATAGCACTACATTCGTTATTCAAATGCAAAGCAAAGAAAAAAATCAAGAATACAGTTATCTTGAATTTACAATAACCGGAGTAAGAAACAAAATTGGAGAGGTCATTGAAATCAGAGGCCTACAAAGAAATATAACAGAAGAGCAGCGGCAGAAAATAGAGATCGAACAAAAAGTAATTCTACTTAATAGCATTTATAAGAACCTCCCTATCGGTTTATGTGTGTATGATAAAGAAGGTAAAATGATAGT
>JAGPIY010000013.1 GCA_018054715.1 Bacteroidaceae bacterium | reverse complement strand
AGCATCTCATTTTCTTGATTTAGCCGCAATGCTTCAGCTTGCAAATCTCGCTCCCGCTCTTTGCGACGATGGTGGGAGTAATAAATATACGCGCCGGCTCCGGTTATGAGAAATGCTAAACTCAATACAAGTAGCCAAACTTCACGCCATCGCTTAGAGAGTTCAAGATTGGCTACCTGATTTTGCATCTGAATTTCTTTATATTTTATATAAAGATCGCGACTTTCTTCTTGCGAAAGATCGAGATTCAAGAGCTCATGATAATAATTATAGAATTGATAAGCTAGTCTATAATTCCCTTTGGCTGCCTCTACAAGGCACATACGCCGCTGTGCTTCGGCTGCAATATGAGCATCAATGGAAGTGCTGGCAAGATTGTAGTAATGACTTGCGGAATCGTAATCGTGAGCGGCATAGTAAATATTCCCTTTTGAAAGGAGATAAAAGGGAGTTGAGAAGGGGCCTCCTCTACGACGCTCAACTCCCTGTAGATAAATTAGTGCTTCCTTATATTTGCCCTGTTTCTCTAAAGAGAATAGGATGCTGTCATGCCGCACATCACTCTGCCACTGCTGTCGTCCAAGCACAGAATCGGGTGAAACTTTTGGCTGCAAAAGCGAGAGTGTATCTTGATCTGCGACTTTCAAAGGGAATCTCTGGCGACTCAGCCAGAGTAATCCTAATATGAACCCCAAGGAAAGCAGCAGAAACAAAATATAGAATGAAATACGTTTTAACATAGAATTTTAAGGGGGGTATAAGGAAGCGTAGAACTTTTATTTCTTAATTTTAGCACGCACCAGAAAGAGATCTTCCTCAGAAGTTATTTTTTTAAGGTAACTTGCATTTTTCTTCACCCAAGCACTGTGAAGAGGAGTTTGATTAGGTCTAGAAGTTAGATACACTTTCATCTCGGATGCAGTACATATCAGATAATAATAACCATCAGAAAAGCTAGGGTTATAGAGGCTTATTCCTAAATAGTCATCGTAATAATGTACAAAAGCTCCTTTGCCCGTGGACTTTTCCACTATATAACTAATGTCCTTTGAATTGGTATAATCTTTTCCTATCTGTGTTATTCCAGAGATACTGCCTAATATATAATGGGGAAGTTCATTAAAACAACGCAATGGAATGTCTTTTCGCCCTTCAACATCAAGCGTAAAGCGTGGAATGAGAACTCCTTTCTTTGTATCATAATGATAAAGGGTATCTGAACGATTATCCCAAGTGAGATAACTCATATCTACCGCATCTACGTTGTTATAATGGAATATTTCATTACTAAAACGAGCTCCAGATGTATTATCATTCGGCATATTTAGCCACGGGGCTTGCACACGGTTGAATACGGTCTTTCCATCTGCACTTTGTGTCCATGCTTGATAAGGCATATTTCCAAAGCAGGTACCCATTACTGAGATTCGATTGCCATCAACATAAATTACTCCCTTACCTACCGTTCCAATATCCTTTGTTGGATGGAATTGCAGATCTCCGCCTTCTAAGTTGCAAGATAATAGGCTAATATAAGGCCAAGTTGCAAGGTATACACGCCCAGATCCTTCGTCAATTTCGGCATCATAAATCATTGCAATCTTCATCTCAGAAGCTCGATTAGGATCTCCGGTACGAACCTGCGGTATAGAAGCAATATATTTCCCTTGCCGATCAAAAAGTTTAAAAGGAACTTGATCGCGTCCCCATATCAAAATATGGGAATCTGTTTGAGTGACTTCCGAAATGGCTCGTATCTGCGCTTCATCACGGGTATCGAGTGGTATAATTTCAGGTTCCTCAACCAGCTGGCTTAATGGCAAAGTTAAAGTGTCGGTAAGAGCAGAGAGGCGGCAAGTTAACATGGAATTGCCATTTACCATAGAAGAAGTGCTTACTACAGGCATTCCATCAAGCCCAATTGCCTGAGCACTAGCACAAGAGACATTCATAGCTGTTCCTGCTAAAAAAAGACTCTGCAATAGATAGGTTCTGTAAGTTTTCATTTTAATTAGAGATTAATACGTTATACATTTTTCTTTTTTGTGCCGACAGCTTTAGCAATGCTACTCTAAAGTATTTCGACTCTGCAAAATTAACGTTCTCGAGTGATCTGTGCAAAATTATTGATGGACAAACAAAACGAACACAAAAAGGCACAACAAGCTTATAATCAACAAACAAAGCATAGACAAACGTCGTTTACTCATGGACAAATACTCTTTAAAAAGAAAAATCGATAGAACTTTAACACGGAAAACTAATTTATTTAGTAAGTTTCTTCAGCTACTTTGCAAGGCCCACGTAAGTCGAATTTATATTTCTTGCTATGCTTTTTCTAGAATGTCAACCAGAAGGAAGATGAAAAACACGCAAAATATTATCGTTAACAATTTGATTAACAGCCGCTTTATCTTCTCCTCTTGCTTTTGCAACCGCATCGAGAATCGCGTAAATATTAACGCCTGCATTATCGGTCTCTAAAAACAAATTCTCAGCGGGCAAAAAACGAGCCGTAGAGGGATTAAAATGCAAGCCAAGGCTAACTTCTATTCCGGCAGCTAACAATTGAGATGCTTGAGTTGGCTTGCCTCGGAAACCATGGACGATCCATGGCTGAGAAGGATGAAGTTTTTTGCGTAACGCTAAAATATCATCTTGAGCCTTCACAAGATGAAGAATAAGTGGCTTACCTAATGCTTCGGAAATCTGAATTTGACGCAGCAATAACTGAATACATATTTGCTGTTCTACGCGATCGGTTACTCTTAACTTATCGAGCCCTGCTTCACCTATTGCTACAACTTCTTTATAAGTAGCTAGCTTTTCCATGATAATTAGCATGCGAGATATATTCTCTTCATTCCACTGCAACAAAGAAAGGTTCCACGGGTGTATGCCGATCGAATAATATTGTCCAAATTCAGGCTTCCAAATCAGAGCCTCCTCAAATGACATTGCAGCCAAACAGATCGACTGTATGGCCTTAGAATTAAACCTTCTAGAATGGGTATGCAAATCGAATATCACTGCTTTTATATAAGGTCTTTCGGTCACAAAGATACTAATATTTTATATCTTTTACTCGTTATCCCAGAAAAAATGAGTACTTTTGCAGCAAATAATGAATTGACGACGTATGGATTTCTCTTACGATGTGGTGGTAATAGGTGCTGGACATGCGGGCTGTGAAGCAGCCTCTGCAGCAGCAAATTTGGGCGCAAAGACTTGCCTTATCACCATGGATATGAACAAGATTGGGCAAATGAGTTGCAACCCTGCAATAGGTGGCATTGCTAAAGGACAGATTGTACGCGAAATTGATGCACTTGGAGGATATACAGGACTAGTAACCGACCTCTCTTCTATTCAGTTTCGCCTTCTAAATCGTTCAAAAGGACCCGCCATGTGGAGCCCTAGAGCCCAATGCGACCGCGGTAAATTTATTTGGAATTGGCGTACTATGCTGGAAAGCATCCCCAATCTTCACATTTGGCAGGACACTGTAGATGAGCTTTTGGTAAAAGACCAACAAGTTATAGGTGTAAAAACAATCTGGGGAGTTACTTTTCATACAAAATGTGTGGTAATTACTGCAGGCACTTTCCTAAATGGTCTTATGCACATTGGCAAAAAACAGATACAAGGAGGACGCATTGCTGAACCCGCAGCTTACAAGCTAACAGAATCCATTACTCAGCATGGCATTGTGCAAGGACGTATGAAAACAGGTACTCCTGTTCGTATTGATGCACGAAGCGTTCATTTTGAGGACATGGAAACGCAGTTAGGAGAAAATGATTTTCACAAATTCTCCTATCTACCCAATCAAGGATCACGCCCGTTAATTCAACGTCCGTGTTGGACTTGCTACACAAATGAAGAAGTACATCAGGTTTTACGTAAAGGGCTGCCCGACTCTCCACTCTTTAACGGACAGATTCAAAGCATCGGGCCACGATACTGCCCTAGCATAGAAACAAAGATCGTAACCTTCTCGGAGCGCAGTCAACATCAACTTTTCTTAGAGCCAGAAGGAGAAACAAGTCAAGAGCTTTATTTAAACGGGTTCTCGTCTTCGCTCCCTATGGAAATTCAGTTAGAGGCTTTAAAAAAGGTTCCTGCCTTTCGTGATATAATTCTTTATCGTCCCGGATATGCAATCGAATATGACTATTTCGATCCAACACAGCTCACCCATTCTTTGGAATCCAAAAAAGTAGACGGGCTGTTCTTCGCCGGACAGGTAAATGGCACGACCGGATATGAAGAAGCCGGAGGACAAGGACTTATCGCTGGAGCAAATGCCGCATTGAAAGCAGGAAGCTCTTCAATGATAGATTCGCGCAACCCGGAAAAAGGAGGAAACTCTTCGCAACTTCTATTAGCAAGAGACGAAGCATACATCGGAGTACTTATCGATGATCTCGTAACAAAAGGAGTCGATGAGCCCTATCGTATGTTCACTTCGCGTGCTGAATATCGCATCTTACTTCGACAAGACGATGCCGATGCTCGTCTTACTCCAATTGCCTACAAAATAGGATTGGCCAAGTCAGCACGATATGATCTCTTACAAAAGAAGAGAGCACAAGTGAATCATCTAATTAAATTCGCACAAAACTACAGCATTAAGCCAACATCCATAAATGAAGGCCTTGAGAAATTAGGCACAACCGCACTTCGGCATGGCTGTAAACTTATCGATCTAATTGAGCGACCACAAGTTTCTTTAAATGCTATTGCAGAATTGATTCCTTCATTCGCAGAGGAAATTGAAAAGCTAAAATTAATTTCTTCCACAGAAACAGACCTGAATCAGGATGAAATTATAGAAGTCGCAGAGGTACAAATAAAATACGCGGGTTACATCGGGCGCGAAAAACTTATAGCTCAAAAGATGCAACGGTTGGAGAACATCAAAATCAAAGACAAATTCAACTACACAGAGCTCCAGAGCCTCTCTACGGAAGCTCGACAAAAGCTCGAAAGGATCAATCCCGAGACTCTTGCACAAGCTAGCCGGATTCCAGGAGTCTCTCCAAGTGACATCAATGTCCTCTTAGTTCTCGCACAAAAATAAGCACGTTCCACGTGAAACAAATACATAAACTTTAACTTCATAAAAGATTGAATATGAACAAAGAAAAGCTCGCTAAGAGCATTCGTAACGTGCCGGATTTTCCAATCCCCGGCATACAATTCAAAGACGTAACTACCCTATTTAAGGATGCCGAATGCCTGCAAATTTTAAGCGACATGATGTATGAATTATACAAGGATCGTGGAATTACAAAAGTAGTAGGGATTGAATCACGTGGACTAATCATGGGCCCTATTTTAGCGACTCGCATCAATGCTGGATTTGTACCTATACGCAAACCGGGCAAGCTACCTGCAGAAACTATTGAAGAGACTTACGAAAAAGAATACGGGTTTGATAGTATTCAAATACACAAAGATGCAATAGACGAAAGTGATATAGTATTGCTGCACGACGACCTCTTAGCTACAGGAGGAACAATGATGGCCGCCTATAAATTAATGAAGCATTTCAATCCCCAAAAGATATACACGAACTTTATCATAGAACTTGTGGATCTAAATGGGCGCAAAGTGTTTCCTAAAGATGCAAATATAGAAACAATCCTACAGTTCTAAATTTCTTCAAGCTATTAATAGTAATCAGCACGAATAAATGGATTCTCCAAACTACAAAGATTATCTAAGAGGGTTAATTCAAAATCTTCCCGAATCGCCAGGAATTTATCAATACTTGGACGACACGGGAAGAATTATCTATGTAGGAAAAGCAAAGAATCTAAAACGAAGGGTTTCATCGTACTTTCAGAAGGAACACGATTCTGCGAAAACACGCTTATTGGTTACTAAGATTCGCGATCTTAAGTATATCGTTGTAAACAGCGAGCAAGATGCTCTTTTACTAGAAAACAATCTTATAAAGCAACATCAACCTCGTTACAATGTATTATTAAAGGATGATAAGACCTATCCATACATCGCAGTCACCAAAGAAGAGTTTCCACGTATTTTCAAAACGAGGAATATAGATAAAAAGGGAGCTTTCTATTATGGCCCATACACACATCTACCCTCGATGTACGCTCTATTAGAGCTTATCCATCATCTTTTAAAGATTAGATCCTGTTCAATGTCCATGTCAAGCAAAGGCATTTCCGAAAGAAAATATAAAATTTGCTTGAAATACCATCTCAAACTATGCGACGGTGTATGCATAGGTTCTATTTCATCGGAAGAATACCAGAAAAGGATAGAACAAGCAAAGAGCATTTTAAGAGGCGAAACAAGCGAAATCAGTCGGCAATACTTGCAGGAAATGAATTTTCTGGCAAGCAATTTGCAATTTGAAGAAGCGCAACTGCTAAAAGAAAAGTACGAACTCATCGAAAACTATAAGGCTAAATCAGAAATTGTAAGTCAAGAAGTAAACAACGTGGATGTTTTCTCTATTGAAGACGATGAAACAAGTGCCTATATTAATTACTTACACATAGTAAGTGGATGCATCACGCAAGCTTTTACATTTGAATATAAGAAAAAACTAATCGAAACGCAAACAGAGCTTCTTGAACTTGGTATTACGGAGATGCGTGCACGCTATAAGAGTTCTTCTCGCGAAATAATTGTGCCATTTGAACCTGATTTCACCCTGGAAAACGTTACTTTTACAATCCCTCAACGCGGAGAGAAGAGAAAATTACTTGATCTCTCAAGGCTCAACGTAAAGCAATATAAAGCCGACCGTTTAAAACAAGCTGATAAATTGAACCCAGAGCAGCGAGGTATGCGCCTTATGAAAGAGTTGCAAGAGCTGCTTAATTTGAAAAATCTTCCTTTTCAACTAGAATGCTTCGATAATTCGAATTTACAAGGCTCTAACCCCGTAGCGGCATGCGTAGTTTTTAAAAACGCCAATCCATCGAAGAAAGATTATAAGAAATACCATATTAAGACCGTTATTGGTGCTGATGATTATGCATCAATGAAAGAAGTTGCACGTCGTCGTTATTCACGAATAATAGAAGAAAAAGGCACACTACCCGATCTTATATTAACCGACGGTGGAAAGGGGCAAATGGAATCAATGAGAGAAGTTATTGAAGACGAATTACACCTTCATATTCCAATACTAGGACTTGTAAAGGGGCAAAAGCACCGAACTAGCGAGATCCTTTTTGGCTTTCCACAAATTAATATAGGTCTAAAAGCGGGCACTCCACTTTTCCACCTATTTGAACGAATACAGGATGAAGTGCATCGTTTTGCAATTCAATTTCACAAAGAACAAAGAAGCAAGCAGCAAACCTCCTCTAAACTAGATTCCATAAAAGGCATAGGTGAAAAAACGAAGCAAATTCTGCTAAAAACCTTCAAAAGCGTGAAACGGATTGCTGATGCCACTGAAACAGAACTCATTGAATGCGTCGGTTCAGCAAAAGCCAAAATTCTTTTAAAGGCATTAAAAGAAGAGCCAAAAGATCCAGCATAAATAAAAAAATACTTGATTATATCAATTAATATCCGTAAATTTGCACATTATGAGAGTAGTAATTCAACGAGTATCGCATGCTTCAGTTAAAGTCAAAGGTATTATTTGCGGGGCTATACAAGAAGGCCTATTGGTCTTTATAGGCATCGAAGAAGAAGACACACAAGAAGATGTTGATTGGCTTGCACAGAAAATTGTAAACATTCGTATATTCGATGACCAAAACGGAGTTATGAACAGGAGTGTTATCGATGAAAACGGAGGAATACTAGTCATCAGTCAATTTACACTAATGGCACTTACAAAAAAAGGAAACCGCCCCAGTTATATCAAAGCTGCAAAGCATGAAATCTCAATACCCCTCTACGAGAACTTCTGCAAGACAATTTCAAAACTACTGAAAAAACCTGTAGAAAAAGGAATATTCGGAGCTGATATGAAAATTGAATTACTAAACAATGGACCTGTAACTATATTTATAGACAGCAAAAAAAGAGAATAAATCTTTCAGACCTAGCATAAGATAACATTCAAAAAAGAGCAAGAATGAGTGAGGAAATAGAAGAAAACAGAGAAATAAGCCTATCCATCGCGCAAAAAATGGTAGACGAATGGATAAAAACCTATGGAGTACGGTATTTTAGTGAATTAACAAATATGTGTATACTCACAGAAGAGGTTGGCGAATTGGCTAGAGTCATCGCACGTAAATACGGTGAACAGTCGTTCAAAAAAAGCGATGAAAAGGTCGAAATGGGAGAAGAAATGGCAGATATTCTTTGGGTATTACTTTGTTTAGCGAATCAAACAGGAATAAACCTAGAAGATGAATTCAAGAAGAGCCTAGAGAAAAAGACTAGAAGAGATAAAGATAGACATATAAACAATCCTAAATTAAAATAGTTATGCATACCCAAGAAGAAGTTGAGAAAAGCAAATACGACAAAGCGATTGGAAAATACAACACCAATCTAAACGACGAAATAATTCGCAAACAGGTAGAAGCGCTTATTGCAAAGAAGTTAAGCGAAAATGACACACTAGCAGTAAAAAAGCTCCTTTTCCACTGCATTGATCTTACCACATTAAGTACTACCGATACAGAAGAAAAAGTAATGAAATTCACCGAAAAGGTGAATCAATTTGTAGAAGAGTTTGGCGAATTAGAGAATGTAGCCGCTATTTGCGTTTATCCGTCAATGGTAAAAACAGTAAGCGATACACTAGAAGCAGATGAAGTAGAAATAGCAGCAGTAAGTGCAGGTTTTCCACATTCACAAACTTTTATCGAAGTAAAAATAGCAGAAACTGCACTTTGCCTACATGAAGGTGCCACCGAAATTGACATTGTAATGAGTGCTGGTAGATTTCTAAGCGAAGATTACGAAACAGTATGCGATGAAATCGAGGAAATCAAAGCAACTTGTGGAGAGAAACATCTAAAAGTAATTCTTGAAACAGGTGCATTGGAAACTGCTACAAACATCAAGAAAGCCTCTCTACTATCTATGTATTCAGGAGCCGATTTCATAAAAACATCTACCGGTAAACAAAATCCGGCAGCTACTCCCGAAGCAGCCTATGTAATGTGCCAATCCATTAAAGAATATTACGAACAAACCAACCGAAAAGTCGGTTTTAAACCCGCAGGAGGCATTAATACAGTCCGTGACGCGATTGTGTACTATACGATTGTAAAAGAGGTTCTAGGAGAAGAATGGCTTACTAACAAGCTATTCAGACTTGGCACTAGCCGCCTTGCGAATTTACTCCTAAGCGAAATAAAAGGAGAAGAAATTAAATTTTTCTAAAGTCGGAAGAAGCAGCTTAGAAAAAACAAAAAAGAAAGCCAAAGAAAGGACTATATATTCTTTCTTTGGCTCTCTTTTATTTATAACTAGACAGACAATACTAAATGGTACGTTCAGCTACAAAGTCAACATAGGCAACAAGTGCCTTCTTCACCTCGGAATCAGCAAAATAGTCAAGCAGTTGAATAGCTTCTACACGCATTCTTTCAATTGCACCATACGCATAATCAATACCTCCTGCTTGAATTGAGAAATCAATTAATGCTTGAATTTCTTCATTAGAAGCTTTTTGCTGCTTTACCTTCTCCACAAGTGAGAGTATCTCAATATTTTCCTTAGAATTATTTACAGCATAAATAGCAGGCAATGTGAGTTTCCCTTCCCGCATATCGTTACCCGTAGGTTTTCCTATTTGGTCTTTGTTATAATAATCAAAGATATCATCTCTAATTTGGAAACAAGTGCCAACAATCTCACCATACTTTGTAGCCAATTTCAGCTCCTCGTCACTAGCCCCTACCGACAATGCCGCAACTTTTGCAGAAGCCGCAAAAAGAGCCGCTGTCTTCTTTTCAATAATACTAAAATAGACCTTCTCTGAGATTGCAGAATCAGCAACACTACTCAACTGTAACAACTCTCCCTCTGAAAGATTTTTACCAAGACATGAAATAACATTAATTATGTCCACATTATTAGTATTAGCAGCCTGCAAAAGAGCAGTTGCCAATAAATAATCACCAGATAAAATAGAAACTTTATTATTATAGATGGCATTTACAGAAGGTAATCCACGTCGTTCGGAACTCTCATCGACTACATCATCATGAACCAATGAAGCCGTATGCAAGAGCTCTAGAGCAACAGCAGCATGCAAGCTTTTTGAATTAATCGCCCCGAAAAGACGAGCTATAAGCATTACAAGAATAGGACGCATCATCTTCCCTTTTCGCTTTGCAACGTGCGAGAGCACCTCATGCAGTAACGGATTATCCGAAACAAGCGTAGAGGAAAAAAGGGCAGAAAATTCCGCTAATTCATTGGCCACAGGGGCTTTTATCGAAGCTAATTTGTCCATTTGTTTTCAAATTGTGCACAAAAGTACAAATAAAATGTGGAAATGCGACTTCTTTTTTGTACTTTTACGCTCGAAAAAGATTATTTCACAATGAAGGAAAACGAAAAACTATTCTTACTAGATGCATATGCACTTATTTACAGAGCGTATTATGCATTCATAAAAAGTCCAAGAATAAATTCAAAAGGACTTAATACCTCTGCTATTCTAGGTTTTGTAAACACTCTAGAAGAAGTTCTTCGCAAAGAGAATCCTACACATATAGGGGTCGCATTCGACCCTAAAGGACCAACCTTCCGACATGAAGCCTTTCCGGCATATAAAGCACAACGCGAAGAAACTCCAGAAGGAATCCGAGAAGCAATACCTTATATCAAACAGATATTAGAAGCCTACCATATCCCGATTCTTGAAGTTGCAGGATATGAAGCCGACGATGTAATCGGCACTATTGCGAAAAAATCTGGTGAAATGGGGCTAAAAACCTATATGATGACGCCCGACAAAGATTACGGTCAACTGGTGAAATCGAATGTTTTTATGTATCGCCCCAAATATGGAGATAAAGAGTTCGAAATACTAGGTCCCGATGAAATCGCTAAAAAATATGATATTTCGTCTCCTCTAAAAGTCATTGATCTACTCGGATTAATGGGAGATGCTTCCGACAACATACCCGGATGCCCGGGAGTTGGTGAAAAAACAGCCGTGAAGCTGATACACGAGTTTGATAGCATCGAAAATCTACTGGCAAACACAAACCAACTAAAAGGAGCCTTGCAAAAAAAGGTAGAAGAAAATGCCGAGCAAATTCGCTTCTCAAAATTCTTAGCGACCATCAAGACAGATGTACCTATTGACTTTAACCCATCCGAACTTCTTCGCGAAGCTCCCGATCAAAAAAAGTTACGCGCACTATTTGACGAGTTAGAATTTCGGAACCTTAGTGAACGAATCTTCAAAGCATTAAAAAGTGAAAATTCGGAAGATCTTAAAGAAGACTCTTCTACCCTACCCACCTCCACTTCAAAAAAAAGAGGAAATAATTCAAAAGGTGAAGTTACTGCCCAATTAGATCTTTTCTCAGAATCTGCATACTCTGACACAGAAACAATTCAAACAAGCCTTTCCAAAGCACATGAGATTGCAGAAAATGCGCCCAATGACACAGAAGAAAATAAATACGCGATTCTCACGCAGTTAAAAGACCTACAGATAGAATATCATCTAGTTGATAATCAGGAAAAAAGGCTTCAATTTCTTCAAAAAATACGAACTTCGGATATTCTTAGTCTAGATACAGAAACCACAGGAATCAATCCTATTACAGCAGAATTGGTAGGAATGAGCTTCTCAATCAAAGAAAATGAAGCTTTTTACCTCCCAGTTCCTCCTTCTCGCGAAGAAGCTCTTTCAATTGTGAACGAAATAAAAGAAGTGTTCGAAAATAAGAATTCTCTCAAAGTCGGCCAAAATTTGAAATACGACTTACTCGTTCTCGAGAACTACGGAGTGAAATTGCAAGGACCTCTATTCGACACCATGATTGCTCATTATATACTTCAACCCGAATGGCGACACGGGATGGACTTTTTAGCAGAAGTATATCTCAAATACCGCACCATTCATATTGAAGAACTCATTGGTGAGAAAGGGAAGACACAGAAAAACATGCGCGACCTTAATCCGGAAGATGTTTATCAGTATGCATGCGAAGATGCCGATGTAACGTTGAAACTCTACCACATACTTTTAAAAGGACTAAAAGAACAGGATGTTTATGAACTTTGCAAAGATGTCGAGATGCCATTATTGCCCGTCCTTGCCCGAATGGAAAGAAACGGAGTTCGCATTGACACGGAATCACTAAAAATTACTTCCAAAAAGTATGAAATACGTCTGAAAGATTTAGAGCAGCAGATTTATACACTTGCAGAAGGCGAATTCAATATCTCCTCTCCCAAGCAAGTCGGAGAAATTCTTTTCGACAAACTAAAACTAGACCCTAAAGCCAAAAAGACAAAAAGCGGTCAGTATGCAACGAGCGAAGATACATTAGAAAAGCTACGAATGAAGCATGAGATTGTGGAAAGAATACTAGATTATCGTGGCTTGAAGAAACTACTCAGCACTTATATTGAAGCACTTCCAAAGCTAATTAATCCCGAAACAAACCGCATACACACCTCATTCAATCAGACTGTAACCGCTACAGGGCGCTTGAGCTCTAGTAATCCAAATTTACAAAATATCCCCATTCGTGATGAAGATGGTAAAGAGATTCGCAAAGCTTTCATCCCAAATGACGGACAACTCTTTTTCAGTGCAGACTACTCCCAAATAGAGTTGCGCATCATGGCTCATCTGAGCGAAGACGAACACATGATTGAAGCCTTTCGCAGCGGAGCAGACATTCATGCCGCCACTGCTTCCAATATCTACAAAGTTCCTTTGGAAGAAGTAACAAAAGACATGCGAAGAAAGGCAAAAACAGCTAATTTTGGAATTATTTATGGCATCAGCACCTTCGGATTGGCTGAAAGAATGGGTGTAGACAGAAAAGAAGCAAAAGAACTGATTGACAACTACTTCATCACCTATCCAAAGGTAAAAAGTTATATGGAGAAAAGCATACAATTTGCTCGTGAACATGAATATGTAGAAACTCTTTTTCAACGCCGTCGTTATCTTCTGGACATCAATTCAAAGAATGCAATCGTACGTGGCTATGCAGAGCGAAATGCAATTAATGCACCTATTCAAGGAAGCGCTGCCGACCTTATAAAAGTCGCAATGTCTCATGTACAACAACGCCTAGACGCAGAAGGGCTGAAAGCTCAAATGATATTGCAAGTTCATGATGAATTGAATTTCTCAGTGCCTGTCGATGAAAAAGAAAAAGTAGAACAAATTGTACTCGAGTCGATGCAAGAAGTCTATCCACTACACGTTCCTCTAGTTGCAGATTGCGGTTGGGGAGCCAACTGGTTGGAAGCGCATTAACCTCGCATACCCTCTTTCTAAAATCTTCCTAGGAACCCAAACATGTTCCTTGGAAGATTTTTTTTTAGAAAATAGAGGGCAAAAACACACTTAATAAGGCCCGTTTTTAGCAAAAAAGCCTTAACTTTGTAGTCGAAAAACCGAGAGAATTAAATTATTAAGAACTAAAATGCATATTAAGTTTTTTCTATTTATCGTTATTTTCTTAACTAACAGCCTATTATCTCTCTCACCCCTCCATGCACAAAGTCTAATCGGCTTTGTTGATGCACGCGCCTGGGCACTAGGCCAAACCGCTGCAATAACCCCGGGATTTACAAACCCCGCTTTCAGCACAGCAGAAGGAAAACGATACGTAGCGGCAAACTACCTCAACCGCTTTGATCTAAAAGAGTTATCCACCCTATCTGCGATGGCTCAAGTCCCCAACAAGTACCTTAACGGTGCCATCTATATCTCCCATTACGGATGTACGGAATACAATGAAATGAGAGGAGCAATAAACGTAAGTAAAGCCCTTTCCGATGGATGGACACTCGGAGCCAGAGTAAATTATCTGCGCCTTCACTATTCAGAAGAATACAGTGACAAAGGACTTCTTACAGCCGATGTAGGAGCGATCTATAAAGTACCTCAAGTAGAAGGACTAACCTTAGCCGCGCTTCTTATAAATCCTCTTCAGAGCAGCACTCAAATAGGAAAAGAAACTACCAGTTACTCAGCCGACAACGAACTAACTCTACCCTCGGCCTTCATAGTGGGAGCGGCTTATGAACTGAGTGAGGATCTCGTCACACAAGCAGAAATAGATAAAGAGTCAGAAGAAGGACTATCCGCAAAGATAGGAGTAGAATACCATCCCTTTTCAGTCCTTTATCTGCGAGGAGGACTGATCAGCAAACCACTCTCCCCCACCCTTGGACTAGGACTTTCATTCGGTACCTTCGACTTGAATCTTGGCTTTGCACATCATTCCGACCTTGGACTAGAATCGGCATGCGGACTATCTTTTTACTTCTGATTATCAACGGGTTAATTCTTCCTATCGAAGCTCAAAACATCCCACAAGAAGGGCTGGACTGGTTAAAAGACATTCAAGAACTCTCACATACTGCGGAAGATAACTATAACGATGACCTTGAGAATCAGACAGAGAGCATAGATGGATCAGAGCTTGAAGGAGAAGACAACTACTACAAAGTAGCAGAAAGTCTGCAAAATAAACTGGAAGAACTTCAAGAAAAAAAAGGATCCCCTCTCGACCTGAACGCCGTAACCAAGGAGGAATTAGAAGAGCTTCCGTTCCTTAGCGATCTTCAGATCGAAAAGCTACTCGAATATCTTTATGTAAATCATGGCATGGCAAGCATTTACGAATTGCAACTAGTCCCTGAAATGGACTACAAAACACTACAAACTCTTCTTCCGTATATAACACTTCACCCCCTAAAAGAAGGATCTCAACCCCCTACTCTAAAAGAGATGTGCCGATTTGGGAACCATGAAATCACTACCCGACTCGATCTGCCGCTCTATACAAAAGAAGGATATAAACAACACGATGCAGCAACACTTGCCGATAACCCCAACAAACAATATCTCGGTCCAAGTTGGTACCATTCGCTACGTTATGCTTTTCATTATAAAGACCAACTATACTGGGGATTAACAGCAGAGAAAGATGCTGGTGAAGAGTTCTTTAGAGGTTCCAACCAGAAAGGATACGACTCCTATTCACCCTATTTTCTACTTCGTAATAGAGGCCGCCTAAAAGCCCTTGCTCTAGGCAAATATCGAGTCACATTTGGTTTAGGGCTCTGCGTAGGTAGTGAATTCCTATTCGGTAAAAGCAATGCATTAACCACTTTTTCGAACTCACGTGGCGGATTCAAAAAACATTCCGGCACCGACGAATATAATTACTTTCGAGGTTTTGGAGGGAGTTTTTTAATAAAACCAAATGCCACACTCTCGGCCTTTTATTCCAACCGTTCCCTCGATGGAATAGCGAACGACAGCTGTCTCACCTCTATCAGTAAAACCGGCAAACACACCATTCCCCGAGAAATCGAGCGAAAAGACGTAGCAACATTAAAAGTTATAGGAGGAAATTACAACTATCAAAGCAGCAGTTACCACCTCGGAATAACAGCCATACAATACACTTTCAACACCTTTTATAACCCGACCTATCGCGAATATAATAAATACTATTTCAGAGGTCGAAAAGGGCATAATATAAGCACTGATTATCGCTTCCGAAAAGGACGATTACAAGGTATGGGAGAGTTTGCCTCCGATCATAATGGGAAAACGGCAATGCTGCATATACTTCGCGTACAAGCTAGTCCCGGATTTCAATACATCCTACTCTATCGCAATTACAACAAAGCCTATCAAGATCTGTTTGCAGAAAGCTTTAGCGAAGGAGGAACTGTACAAAATGAGAACGGATTTTATCTTGGCGCCCAAAAGACATTAAAACACCATTTGCAAATCAACGGTTTTGTCGACTTCTTCCGATTTCCATGGCTACGTTATCAAATCGATGGCCCCTCAAGCGGTCACGAATTCATGGGACAAGCCACCTACTCTCCTTCCCCAAAAACGATTTTCATCGCATCATATCGGTCTAAAAAGAAGGAAAAGAATTACACCTCTCCGGAAGATAAAACGAAAGCAGTACTGCCCTATCTCACACACCGTATTAAGTTGCAGTTAAACCATGCTTTTAACTCTATATATACTTCTAAAACGAGCTATCAAAACATGCAAGTCGGCACCCAAGGCATTTCTCCCAGTCGCGGTTGGCTTATGAGCGAAACCATCAGCTATAAAAGTCGTAGTAAGCGAGTCACATTCGATTGCACGTATGCTACCTTTCACACCGATGGCTACGCCTCACGCATTGCTTCCTATGAACGTGGCGTATTATATTCCTTCTACACCCCTAGTTTTTATGGGAAAGGCACTCGCCTAGCCTTCATGATGCGTTACAACCTTTCACCGAAATGGACTTGCTATGTAAAATATGGACAAACCATCTACTCCGACCGCGAAAGTATCGGGTCGGGACTAGAACAAATTGATGGAAAAAAGAAAGCCGACCTCAGTCTGCAGTTGTGCTGGAAAATTAGATAAGCGCCCTACTCTTTTGCTGCTAAAATACGCTCAATGAATTCACGTACTGCTCCATCGCCACCTTTACGCGCCAATGACAAGATACCGGGGATCTGCTTCACCTTATCAACCGCATTGGCCGGATGAGCAGGTAAACCTACTGCCTGTAGAATATCCAAGCAGTTAATGTCATCGCCTACATAAGCAACCTCCTCAAGCGTGATACCCATTTGTCGACAAATATCGTGTGCCGCAGCTAACTTTCCGCCTTCGCGTTTGCCCTGATAAAGATAGTCTATTTTTAGTTTTTTTGCTCTTCGCTCTACCATTTGAGTATTCTCGCTGGTAATAATACCCGTCTTAATACCCGCCTGTGTCAGCAAATTAAAGCCCATGCCATCGTGCGTATTAAAGCGCTTCAACTCATCGCCTGCCTCGGAATAATACATGCTGGCATCCGTGAGTACGCCATCCACATCACTTAAGAAAAGCTTTATCCGACGTGCTTTCGTAGCGAAATCATCTCCTCCACGCTTGCTCAACACATGGCGACGCATCAAGTTCTCAAGGATCGCCCAATCATCCGGCTCATCAATCTCAGTCGCCGTATATTCAGGCATCTCGTAAATACCTATTTTGCCTGACAAACGGTTACCGGTAGCCAATATATTCTGTACCGTATTCAGATAGAAAGCACCGTTCTCCATGAGCTCCCCTTGGAAGTTCTGGCGACGAGGACGGTTACGATAGTCGTAATTCTTACTTGTACCATCTGCGTTCCAGAAGAAACGGAAGTTGCGAACACAAGTCAACATCGAGTCATAGCCTCCTTGATGATAACGAGTTAAGGCTTGCTCAAAATCTTGTTTTGTAGTAAGTGGCGAAGTAGCCTGCACCAACATAAAGATATCAGCGGGTGCTAAATTTACTTTAGCTAAATATTCCAACATCACACTCTCCGTGCTAGCTGTATCACAAGCATTCTCAGTGGAACGACGATAGATTTTCACCTTCGGGAAAGCAAAAGAAAGTGCTACCCGTTCTATTTCGTCGGAATCGGTAGCCACGATGATCTCGTCGACTGATGCCGCATTCTGAAGCGCCTCAAGGTTCCAATATACCAAAGGCTTTCCACAAAACAGCTTGATGTTTTTTAGCGGGATGGATTTACTTCCTCCACGCACAGGAATAAAAGCTATCGTTTTCATTTCCAGCGTATTTGATTCTTTTTCAACTTATCGCGCTGCACCTTCTCGATGTCTAAAATATCTTCCGATTTCGACTGTAACGCCTTATAAACTGCTCGGCAGTCGCGCACCAACTTTCGTACTCCGTCAGGCTCCAACGAAGCCGCATGATCGGTACCTTTCCAAGTACGATCGAGCGTATAGTGACGTTCAATCCATTCTGCACCCAACGCCACAGCAGCCGAATCGACTGCAATGCCTAGATGATGCCCGGAAAAGCCAATCGCTTTCACGCGATCGCCATATTGTGTGCGTAGACGAGTTATTTCATTTAAACAAATATCCTCAAACGGCACTGGATAGCCTGAAGTGCACGAATAAATTACCAAATCTTTCGCCCGGCCTTTCTCTTCAAAGAAGCTGACAATCAATTCCTCTTCTTCTTTCGACGTCATGCCGAAAGACAAATGTATTTCGCCTTCGAAATAGGTGCATAGGTAATCGAGTAGGGCTTTATTCAAATTGCAGGCGGAAGGCACCTTAATCAGTGCCGGTTGCAAGGCTGTAATTTCCTTCGCAGAAGTAACGTCCCATACCGAAGTGGAGTAAATTATACCAACTTCCTCACACCATTGTTTCAGTTGCACATGTTGTTCGGCCGTGAACTCTAAAAACTCACGATGTTCTCCATACGTCTGTCCGTACGAATTGGCTGGATTAGGGTGGGGCGAATTGTATTCTTCGGGAGAGAGCAATTCACGATTGCAACGCTTTTGGAACTTCACTACATCCGCTTTACAATAAGTAGCGGCTGTGAGGATCAGTTCTTTGGCAATCTGCATATCGCCTTTATGATTACAGCCTATTTCGGCTATTACTTTGGGACTGTTCATTGTAAAATACGTTTAAATAAACGGATAGGGGTTGTTTTATAACTGTTGTCGCGGAAAAGCATCGATAAACGAGCCCGGAGTAATATTGATTACTTCCTTATGCTGAAAACGAGCAAAATCGCGAAGGATGAAATAGCTTTTATAAGTCACCGACATGTGATGAAGAATGGTGTATAAGCGGGCAGGCTTTAAATCTTCCTGCGTCACGGTTTCAGCTTGCGAAGTGGCATGATCATAAAAATGCTTCTGATTCATCAACACCTCATTTTGTTCAGTCACTTTTATTTCAGGCAACCACGAATGGTCGGCTCCTGCCAGATAAATGCGTTTAAAGGGCATCCGCAAAGCGGTTGCTATACTAGCTACCAACACATTATGCGGACGAGGCATTCCTAATCCTGAACGGTAAATGCGATTTGCAAACCAAGTAAATCCTTCAATGGGAGTGGTATTGAAGCGCATAACCTGGATGTTCGGATTCGTAGCTAAAATACGCTGCCATTCTAGGTCTTTATATTTGTAAGCGCGCGTAGGCATGAAGAGGGTCATCGGCCAGGTTGTTTTGCGAGCCATAGCTCCAAATACTTGTTCCTTAAATTCGGGAACAATCCAGAACAGCGGGTCCGCCAACAAATAGAGTGGGGGTTTTATCTCTTCAAAACGATCCGACTCCACCGCGTGATTTACGGCCATCCACATCTTCCCTTTCAGAAAATCAGCATGTTCCGACAATGTTTTATTTAGTGAAGGGCCATTTGCCAAGATCACCAAATCAGTACTTTCCACTGAAATAGTAGGCGTATGAGTGTTCGACTTCAACGCTATTTTTATACAACTCAGCAAACTTTGCCAAAGCTGTTCGATAAAATATTTTAGTTTTTCTTCCATTGTTTTTACACTCGAAAAGAACTACATGCTACGAACAAATAGTCAATTCAGGTACAAAAATACAAAGATTTTCTGAGAAAAGAGATATGTTTCGACAAAAAAACGATAAAACAACCACAACTCTGCAAAAAACTTTCACAAATATTTCGAAAAACCTTGCTAGAAAAAGCGGAAATCCCTATCTTTGTCGCTAAAAACCAAACAAAAAAATCAATGAAGAATGCAGTAAAACTACAGAACTGGCTTTTCCCTGCTTTGCTCTGTATAGTGTGGGCTTTTGCTTTCCATTATGTGTACGATTCGAAACTCGACCTAAATGGAGATAATTGCGTCTATTATATGAACGCAACTTCTATAGCTACCGGTCATGGATATAGCGATATCTCAACTCCTGAATATAAAGCTGTTAATAATTTCCCTCCCGGCTACCCTTTGTTAATGGCCGGAGTACGACTCTTTACAGAAAGTGTACAAGCTCAGAAATGCTTAAATGGTCTCTTCTTATTAGGAGGTGTTTTACTGCTTTACTTTGCGATGCGCCGTGCAAAATTTGAGAAATCGATGGCCTTTGTCGCGGGATGTGCGATGATACTCTGTGAGCGAGTATTGCATTTTGCAACGATTATGATGAGCGAAATGTCGTTTTTCTTTTTTACCGCTCTTACTTTCTACGCACTCTATCGAGCTTTTTCTCCCAATGAAGAAGAGGAGAAAAATAGCAAAGGTGCTGCTACTGAAATACCTTTCTGGAAAAACAAATGGTATTGGATTGCTGCTTTCTCACTCGTCTTTTGTTATCATATCCGCACTCAAGGCATCGCCCTTGTAGCCGGAGTACTCCTTTTCCTTCTTTGCACAAAAAGATGGAAAGAGACGCTAAGCACAGCAGGACTTTTCGTAATAGGCTGCTTACCTTGGATGTTGCGCAACAAGATGATGGGGATGGAGCAAAGCCGCTATTTCGAATCGATCTCTCAAGCAAACCCGTGGCGCCCTGAAGACGGATCACTCGATCTTTCTGGTATTATTGATCGTTTTTTCGACACACTCGGCATGCTCGTCTCAAAAGCGATTCCAAACTCTATCATTCCTTATGTGAATTTAGAATATAACGAGCCCGCTTCAATGGGACTATGGCTGCTAGCACTCCTCTTGATGGGACTCATCGGATTTGGTTTTTGGCAATTTGGCAAGTTTCGTTGGCTGCTACTAGGCTATATCGTAGCAACTTTAGGAGTCATTTCTATTTTCTCTACACCTAGTGAAAATAGGTACATCGTTACAATTCTCCCTTTCTTGAATATGGGACTGCTAACCGGAATTTGTGCACTACTCATGACGCTTGGCAAGAACATCGGCCTTCCTGCTAAAATGTGGCCGTGGATACTGACTCCACTTTTATTTACAGG
>JAGPIY010000115.1 GCA_018054715.1 Bacteroidaceae bacterium | reverse complement strand
GAAATGCTTCCTTTTGAAAACCGATTGTTTTTAATGACTCTTTCAGGAAGTCAGGTGCGAAACCTATTTCTCGATTTAATCCGTTGTGGAGGAGAAGGGATTAGTGGAGCGACTGTAACAGGATATCTTGCGAAGACACAACCTGAAGAAAGTAAGGTGGAAAAATTGCTAGTTAACGGAAAGCCGATAGTGGATAGTGCGAATTATCGTATTGCTACGCTCGATTATTTGGCAGAGGGAAATGATGGTTTTTTAACTTTGCGGCAGGGGACGCAACGTTTAAGACCTCAAGGTAATGCAGTGATTCGTGATTTGTTTCTACACTACTTGGCACAAGAACGCGCAAAAGGAAAAGCTGTTTCTGCTAAAATAGACGATCGCATCATCCTAAAAACAGAGAAATAATGAAATCGAATTATCGAATGTTCCGTATATATATAGGAATCGTTTGTTTTGCTCTCCTCTCTTCTTGTAGTTCTTTGCCGAAGGGAGATGTGCAATTGGTGGTATTAAATACCAATGATACGCATAGCCGTATCGAACCTATTTCTTCTTTGGATGCTTCATCGCAAGCCGGAAAAGGAGGTTATCTGCGAAGAGCCGCTTTTGTGGAAGCGCAGCGCACAAATAATAAAAATGTATTGTTATTCGACTGTGGCGACTATTGTCAGGGTACTCCTTATTTTAATCTCTTTCATGGAGAGGCAGAAGTTCGTTTGATGAGTGAAATGGGATATGATGCAGCAGCGATTGGCAACCATGAGTTTGATTACGGACTTGAAAATATGGCTCGTCTATTTCGTTTGGCAAAATTTCCAATCCTTTGTGCGAATTACGATTTCTCGGGCACACCGGTTGAAGGTTTAGTGCACCCGTATGCCATTATTGAACGAGGAGGAATAAAGATAGGTGTATTTGGTTTGAGCCCGAAGATGGAGGGGCTGGTGCAAAATGCAAACTTCAAAGGAGTAGCATATAAAGATCCGGTAAAATCGGCAAATGAAACAACTGCTATTTTGCGTAGCTTAGGTTGTAAGGTTGTAATTTGTCTCTCGCATTTGGGATGGAAACCATCAATTAACGATACGATGTGCGATGAGGCACTTATACCTCAAACACGCGGCATTACTTTTGTGTTGGGAGGGCATTCTCATTCTTTAATAAATCCCCCTATAAACTATGTCGACTTAGACGGAAAGTCTGTTCCATTAACTCAGCTCGGCAAGAATGGAGTGTATGTAGGGCGAACCGTAGTTTCGCTCACTCACTCGAAGTAGAATGTAAGTACAATCATTTTTGCCTGTGCATTGCTTACGGCATCATTGTATTTAAGCAGACTTTCATCGGTCAGGTCGTTCCTGTTTTTTTCTAATAGATTGCTGAGGCCGAAGCAGAATTTAAGTTCAGGAATGAACTTGAAGAAAGGGAAATAATAATCGCATCCCAAGCCTACTTCTAAGAAACAGTCGGTTGGTTTTACACGTATCATCCCGCCTTTTTTTACATTTAAATCGTACACAGGGCTAATGCCTGTCATAACGTAAGGCCTATAGTTAAGGTAGCGTGTGCCACTTATTTTTAGATCGAGAGGAAGAGCAAGGTATGTGGTCTTTACGTTTTGCACTTCACGCATAGCTTGTTGGCTGTAATCTTGAAAACGTACAGTTCGTGTGCCAAAATGCAGCGTTGGGATCATGCGCAGGGCAAGATGTTTGGTGAGATACAGTTCGCCCAAGATGCCTACGCTAAATCCGGGTGAATAGCTAGGTACATCGGCATACCATTGCTCTCCGGTTGCTGTAGTAGCTCCTGTATTAGCAAATTCATAATCAAGCATATTCATACCTACCGAAAAACCGTAATGGAATCGTCGTTGATCAATATACGGTCGGTTTTGCGTTTTCCCGTCTTGGCTCCAAATAGAGTTTCCGACAAACGTAAGTAGGAGTATAAGCGTGCAAATTCGTTTCACTTCTAATTTTTCTTAATGCATTTTATATAACGCTTATCAGTATCGATTATTGCCTTTGCTGAGCGTTTCTTTTCTTTTTCAGGAGAAGAGTGAAATTAGACGCTTTCCAAATAGTGGAAAAGAAATAGTATTCTGTTTGTTATTCGCAAAAAAAGTTCTATTTTTGCATGCGGAAAGAAACCAAGCAAAGTATCTTTTCAAGATTAGTACTAACATAAAAATAAAAGAACACAATGGCTTACGTAATTTCAGACGACTGCATTGCATGCGGTACATGTATTGATGAGTGTCCAGTAGGAGCAATCTCAGAGGGCGATAAGTATTCAATTGATCCAGAGCTTTGCACAGAGTGCGGCGCTTGTGCAGATGCTTGTCCTTCAGAGGCAATTTCTCTCGCTTAATCAACAAGAATGTGAAAGAGGCTATATCAATACGATATAGCCTCTTTTTTTTTGTGCGTGTTTTCAAACTTATCTTATGGCTTTGCTCACGGGAAAGTATTCGTGCTCAAAAGAATTCAGTAAGCAAAGACAAAGAAAAAAACAATATATAATAGATCGTTTCAAATATTTGAAAAATGCGTTTCTCAATTGTGGTATATGCGTATTCCATATTTGAAAAATGCGTTTCAGATATTTGAAACGGTATGTACGAACGCAAATATTGTAAATAATTATTTTAGATAAAACTGAAGATAAGCTGACGATTGCAAAACAACAATCGTCAGCCTAAAATGCTTTATATCATAATGATATGATCAAACTGACGATCTGACGGAAAAATATCGCATTCTAATAGTTGGGCTATAAAGAGCTTGTTTTATTTGCTAAATAGTAAATTCTTAAGGTTCAGCATTTTATTTTGCGCACAAGTTTTGTTCTCATTTTTTATTTCATTTGTTTTGGCTTCGTAACAACGGCGTAGTTTGCTCGAAATAAGTTCCTCCTATTTTTGTGCTCGAATTAAGATTGAGCGAAAGAACTAATTTCAAGTAAAATAAAACAATGATGAAACTCAGAAAAAAGACAGTCTTATTGGCTACATTATGCACTATTATTTCTGCATCTATTCATGCAGAAGGGGAAACGAGTACAATGAACCGAGGTGTTGTACGTGGACGTATGTTGGATGCCGATAGGCAGGCACTTCCGGGAGCTACAATTTATATTAAGAAATTACACGCTGGCACAACTAGTGATGTGAATGGTTTCTATACGCTTTCCAACCTTCTACCCGGTACCTATGAAACTACAATTTCTTATGTGGGCTATTCTCCATTTGAAGCGGTGATTACCATACAAGAGGGTAAGACATTGGAAAAAGATATAATTCTTTCGGAAGGTACTCAACTAAAGGAAATTGTGGTTGGAGGTGCTTTTCAGGGCCAATGTCGTGCTATTAATGCACAAAAGAATAAATTAGGTATAACCAATGTGGTATCTGCCGATCAAGTTGGTAAGTTCCCCGATTCTAATATCGGAGATGCCTTGAAGCGGATTTCCGGAATCAATGTACAATACGATCAGGGAGAAGCACGCTTTGGGCAGGTTCGAGGTACTTCACCCGATTTAACCTCTGTTACTATCAACGGAAATCGAGTTCCTTCGGCTGAAGGTGATACTCGCAGTGTGCAGTTGGATTTAATTCCTGCCGATATGATTCAAACGATTGAAGTAAATAAAGTAATAACTCCTGAGATGGAAGCCGATGCCATTGGTGGAAGTATTAACTTAGTGACCAAAAATTCTCCTACAAAAAGAATCCTTTCGGCAACAGCCGGATCTGGTTGGAACTTTGTTTCTGATAAAGCACAACTGAATTTAGGATTTACCTATGGTGATAAGTTCTTTCACGATAAATTGGGCATGATACTTTCGGCTTCTTATCAAAATGCTCCTTCTGGATCTGATAATACAGAATTTACATGGGAGAAGAAAGAAGATGGCACCGCTTATGTAAACGACTATCAGATACGTCAATATTATGTAGAACGTGAAAGGCAAAGCTATAGTGCAGCTTTGAATTGGGATGTCAGTGCAAACCATAAATTATTCTTTAAAGGTATTTTCAATAACCGCAATGACTGGGAAAATCGTTATCGCCTCACCTTGAAAGATTTAGACGAAAACGGTATGGGAACAGTGGCTGTTCAAACAAAGGGAGGTACTTCAAATAATAAGAATGCACGTTTGGAAAAACAACAAACAATGGATTTTACTCTTTCCGGAGAAGATCTGTTTGGGAAATTAGCTATTGACTGGAGTGCTTCTTATGCACAGGCTAGTGAAGATCGCCCCAATGAACGCTATATTGGTTTCCAATTAAAGAAACAATCGTTTAGCGCCGACTTGAGTGACGAACGTGAACCTTCTTTTACAGCTAATGAAGGTTCTACTCTTGCTCTAAGCGAAAAGTTCAGTTTGAAAGAGTTAACTGAACAGCAACAAGAAATTATTGAAAAGGATTTGAAGTTTGCTTTGAATTTTGAGTTGCCGTTACGTCAAGGTGAATATGCGAATAAACTAAAATTTGGAGCCAAAGAGATCATTAAACGTAAAGACAAAGATATTGATTTTTATGAATATACTGCAATTGACAAGGATGCTTTTTTATTAGCCACTTTTGCAAATACAGCTTCTGAAAACCGTAGTGGATTTATGGCCGGTAGTCAATACAAAGCAGGTGATTTTGTGACGAACGATTATCTTGGTAATCTCGACCTCAATGATGCTTCACTTTTTAATAAAAAGCAGGTTGCGAAGAAATTGGTTTCTAATTATGAGGCAAGGGAAGCGGTAACAGCTGGTTACATTCGTTTTGATCAGAAAATAGGTAGAACTTTAGATATTATGCTTGGAGCGCGAGTGGAAAATACAGATATTCAATATACTGGGCGTAAGTATGATGAGCAGGCAGATGCGGTTACGAAAACGGAGAAAGTGAAAAATTCGTATTTGAATTTGTTACCTAGTGTATTGATGAAATACAATGTAAATAATGATTTTAAACTACGCGCTTCATTTACGAATACCATTGCACGTCCTAAATATTCGGCTTTAGTGCCTAGCGTCAATATTAATACTAGTGATAATGAACTCACAGTGGGCAATCCTGAATTAAAGCCGACTTTGTCGTATAATTTTGACTTGAGTAGTGATTATTATTTCGAGAGTATCGGTCTCGTTTCTGCCGGAGTGTTTTATAAGCGTATAAATGATTTTATTGTCGATCAAACGCTTACAAATTATGAGTATCAGGGTGTCACTTATGCGAAGTATCACCAACCAAAGAATGCAGGTAATGCGAATCTATTGGGAATGGAACTAGGTTATCAACGCGATTTTGGATTCATTAATACTGCCTTGAAGTGTTTAGGTCTTTATGCTAATTATACTTATACCTATAGCAGAGTGAGTGATTTCAACTTTACGGGTCGTGAAAATGAAAGTGGCTTAAGTCTACCCGGTAGTCCTAAGCATACGGGTAATCTATCACTCTATTATGAGAAGAAAGGTTTGAATGCACGTGTGTCTTATAATTGGGCTTCTTCGTTTATCGATGAGATGGGAACTGATAAGTTCTATGATAGATATTATGATGCAGTTGCCTATTTGGATGCAAATGTCAATTATACGTTTGCGAAACGTTATTCGGTTTATATGGAGGCTACTAATTTGCTCAATCAACCTTTGCGCTATTACCAAGGAACAAAAAATAGAACGATGCAGGTTGAATATTATGGTATGAAATTGAACTTAGGTGTCAAGGTAAATTTATAGAATGCAATTAAAATAGAACGATAATGAGATTAAGAAAACTTCTTTTAAGTGCATTGCTTGCTATTACAAGTTTTTCATTTGCACAGATTACTGATTATACTCCTTTTGAAGACCATTTTAATTTTTATTTGGCAAACGACTTGGGACGAAATGGATATTATGAACAGAAGCCAATCGCAGAATTGATGGGGCAAATGGCGGAAAAGATAGGTCCCGAATTTGTTATCGCTGCTGGTGATGTGCACCATTTCGAAGGGGTACGTAGTGTACAAGATCCGCTTTGGATGACTAATTTTGAATTGATTTATTCGCACCCAGAGCTTATGATTGACTGGTTTCCTATACTTGGCAATCATGAATATCGGGGTATTACTCAAGCAGTTCTCGATTATACAAAGATTAGTCGTCGTTGGAATATGCCGGCACGTTATTATAGTCGCGTTTTTACGAAAGATAGTGTGACTG
>JAGPIY010000012.1 GCA_018054715.1 Bacteroidaceae bacterium | reverse complement strand
GAATGCGAAGATAACCACATTCAGTTTACCGGCATGTTGGGGCTCGACGAAATGCCTCTTATTTATGCAGCAGCCGATTTGATGTTGTTCCCCTCGTATCAGGAAAACTGCCCACTTGCTCCTATCGAAGCTGCGGCTTGCGGACTTCCGGTGGTTTTCAAAGATCTGCCCGAGTATCGGTTATTATATGAGCACCCTTATCTGAAGGCTAACAGCACTGAAGAGTTTATCCATCTTACTCGTGGACTGATCGATAATGCGGAGGCACTTCAACAAGCTAAGATGATTTCGGAAATGCTTATCAAGCAATTTGATAAAAGCGAGGTGAGAGATAAATTGCTCAACATCTACCAATATCTCTATGAGAACAATCTTCAACAAGAGAACAAAGAGGCTTCTACTTGGCAGACTATTTGAATATTCATCACATCTCGAATGAATCAAAATATGAATCAAAGAATGGGTTAGCCCACTCGATCTCTTAGTATTTCTTCCCGATTTTCTTTTGCCCATTCAATCAATGCGTTGAGATGGGGCAAAAGTGTATAGGCTCGGTCGGTAAGGGAATATTCTACTTTGGGAGGTACTTGTGCATAGATTTGTCGATTTACGAGGCCGTCTTCTTCCAACGTACGGAGGGTAACGGTGAGCATCTTTTGCGAGATATCGGCGATGCCTTTTTGGAGTTCGTTGAACCGCATGACAGGGGTTTGTTGCAACGTGAAAAGGATGAGGATGGACCACTTGTCGCTAATGCGTGCTAAGATACTACGGATGGGGCAATCTGAAGTAAGTGTGTGTTTATCGAGAGATTTCGTCATAACGTTTTTCTTATTTATTTGCTATTAGGCTACAAAAGTAACTAATCTCCCAAAGATATGCAAACTTACCGGTTTTTTTTCTAAAAAATATTCTTTCGTAAAGACCTCATTTACAGCAATAGTTTCTATAAGGTAACTAGCTAACTTTCAGGTTTCTTCTTGCGGGAATGAAAAAGAATGTGCACCTTTGCAACATAGAAAGGTTGATTTAAAAAATAGAAAGTTATGAAAAAAGAAATTGTATTAATTGGAGCAAGCGGTTTTGTGGGTGCAGCGATTTTAAACGAGGCATTAAACCGAGGTCACAAAGTGGTAGCTATCGTTCGTAATCCGGAAAAGATTGCGGTGAAACACGAGAATTTAACCCTTGTAAAAGGAGATGTATCAGAGCCTAATCTTCTGAAGGAGCTGAGTAAAGGCAAAGATGCGGTAGTTAGTGCCTATAATCCGGGATGGACAAACCCGAATATCTATGAGGAAACTTTGACTGTTTACCCTAGGATACTGGAGGAAGCAAAAGAAGCCGGGGTAAAACGTTTACTTTGTGTAGGTGGAGCAGGTACGTTGTTCTGTGCACCCAACCTAAGAGTTGTAGATGCCGGAGTAATTCCTGCTGAAATTCTACCTGCAGTCAAATCGCTTGGGATATTTTATCTAGATATACTGATGAACGAAAAGGCGATCGACTGGGTTTTCTTTTCTCCTGCAGGGAATATTGCGCCGGGTGAACGTACCGGAAAGTTCCGTCTGGGTAAGGACGATTTGATTGTCGATGAAAAGGGCAATAGTAACATTTCGGTAGAAGATTACGCAGTAGCAATGATTGATGAACTGGAAAACGAGAAACATCATCAAGAACGCTTTACAATAGGGTATTAGGATTAGATAGCAAATTGATAACACGAACACCATCTTCGAGTAGAATAAGACCCTTTAGCTATCATTTTATCATTTATTAATGGTTTTTGTGCAAAAACGCTTGTGTATTTGTTTTGTTTTTTGTATCTTGCGAAACATAAAGCTACTATACTAAAAACTACTTGCTATGAAACTCATTATTATATCGAACAGATTACCCATTAAGGCGGTTCGAAAAGGAGATGGAATAAGCTTCGTTGCAACAGAAGGAGGCCTGGTTACAGGTCTCTCTTCAATGGAATTATCGATCGAAAAACATTGGATAGGTTGGCCGGGGATTTTCACGGACGACGAAGAAGAAAAACGTATTATCACTGAATACCTTAAAAAGTTTAACTATCATCCGGTCTTTCTCTCTAAACAACAAATTGAAGACTATTATCACCAATATAGTAATAGTGTACTGTGGCCTATGTGTCACTATTTCTTTTTGCATGTAAAATATGAAGTTTCGGCTTGGAAGGCATATAAAGAGGTGAACAATTTGTTTGCACAATTGGCTGTGTCGCTCATTGAAAAGGATGATTTGGTATGGGTACACGATTATCACTTGATGTTACTTCCGGAAATGATAAGAACGGAAAGAGAAAATTGTAGTATCGGATATTTTCACCATATTCCTTTTCCTTCGTTTGAGCTGTTCCGCATCTTACCTGAACGAAAGGAGATTTTAAAAGGCTTGTTTGGAGCGGACTTAATCGGCTTCCACACATCCGACTATATGCGGCATTTTATGAATACGGCGGAACAAGGTTTGAAGGCAAAGTTCTATATTGATGAAACAAAGTACGACAACCGAATGATCCACGTAGATACTTTCCCTATGGGTATCAATTACGAACGCTATCACGAAGGAGCTAAAAAAGAAATACCCAGAAAATGGGCAGAAGACTGGAAGAAACGACTGGGTAACCGAAAAATTATTCTGTCGATTGATCGGCTAGATTATAGCAAAGGCATTGTACACCGACTAAAAGCTTTCTACGACTTCCTGGAAGAACATCCTGAATTTCATGAAAAGGTATCACTACTTATGGTGGTGGTGCCTTCACGCGACAAGGTAGACACTTATGCAGATCTGCTAAAAAATATCAATGAAGAGATTGGTAGAATCAATGGAAAGTTCTCTAACTTGAATTGGGCTCCGGTACAGTATTTTTATAACAATTTTACTCTGGAAAGGCTACTGACACTTTATAACATTTCGGACATCGCACTCGTAACTCCATTACGCGACGGAATGAATTTGGTGGCAAAAGAGTTCGTAGCTGTGAAAGGTGGCGAATCGGGTGTGTTGATTTTGAGCGAGATGGCTGGAGCGGCACAGGAACTTCGTGAGGCTATTATCATTAACCCCAACGATCCGGAAGAAATTAAAAGAGCGATTCTTGAGGCATTAAATATGCCAATAGAGGAGCAAATTAGGCGAATGCGGAAAATGCAAATTCGAATATCACTTCAAACAGTGGAGAAATGGGCTGAGGATTTTATTGGCGAACTGTTGGATATTAGAGCCGAGAATAAGGTGCTGGCGGACAAATTGTTGGACAAAACAAAAGCCGAGAAGTTGGCAAATGATTATCTACAAAGTACACGACGACTAATTGTACTCGACTATGACGGTACTCTAGTACCTTTCACTAATAATCCGGACGAAGCAGCTCCTCCTGAGGAGGTTCTCGAGGTACTGAAAGCCTTACTGAAAGACCCTAAGAACCACATCACGATTTCGAGCGGAAGAGATCAGCAAACACTCACAAAATGGTTTAACGACTTGCCGGTGACCTTGGCGGGAGAACATGGGGCTTTTCTCCGGGAAAATGGCATTTGGAGAAGCAACTTGATGGAGAAAGATTGGAACCCTGAAATAATACACATACTATCAAAGATGGTAGAGAAAACACCGGGATCGTTCTTGGAAATGAAAAAGACTGCCTTGGTATGGCATTATCGAAAGGTAGACTCGTGGACAGCAGCGCTACGCGAGCAACAACTAATTAATTTGCTTCGCAACAAATGCGCGCGTGAAGCGCTGCAGATGGTTCGAGGAAATAAAATACTAGAAATAAAGTCGATTGGTTGCGACAAGGGTTGGGTGGTAAAGCGCTTGCAACAGGAGCGGATGCACGACTTCATTTTAGGCATCGGTGATGACACTACCGATGAAGACATGTTTCGGGCAATGCCTGAAAGAGCTTATACGCTAAAGGTTGGCCAGGTTTCGACTGCCGCACGTTTTTATATAAAATCACAAAGCGAGGTGCTGCCCTTGCTTCGAAAATTGCTAAAAAAGACGGAAGAGGAGTCGCTCACGGCCGAATGAAACGCGAACGAACGTCTTCTTTAGCAAAAAGGATAGCGATGTCAATAAGGGCAAGATGTGAATAGGCTTGCGGGAAGTTGCCTAATTGCTGTTTAGTGACAAAGTCAAGGTCTTCACTCATAAGCCCTACATGGTTAGCATACGAGCAGAGTTGATCGAAAATAGCTTGAGCTTCTTCTACTTCTCCGGTGACAAAGAGAGCACGCACGAGCCAAAAGGTACAAATGGTAAACGCAGAGGTGGGAATTCCGAAATCGTCTGCATTTTTGTAACGGTACATTAAACCTTTGTAAAAGAGCTGTGACTTTACAGCTCTCACTGTTTTTATATAACGTTCATCGCTGGCTTCAATAAAGCCGTATTTTTCCATAAGAAGCAGGGAAGAGTCAAGATCTTTGTTTTCATAAGTCTGCGAGAAACTTTGAATTTCATCTTTCCACCCATATTGAAAAACATCTTCTTTTACGCATTCGGCTTCAGCGCTCCAAATCTCTACGAGATAACTACGATGAAGGAGTTCGGCGATCTTTATGGCACGGTCTAGTGCTACCCAACACATTACTTTTGAAAAAACAAAATGTTGTTCTTGCCCACGTATCTCCCATATTCCTTTATCAGGTTTACACCAATCTTGAGACACATCGCTAGCTATAATCTTCACGATCTCGAACATCTCTTCTACTTCATCCAGAGAACCGGGAAAGTTGATAAAATACTGATAGATTACATCCATCAGATAGCCTAAAGAATCGTTTTGTTTTTGTATGTAGGCAGCATTGCCAATACGCACAGGGCGCGAACCCTCGAAACCAGAAAGGTAAGGCAACTCTTTCTCTATCAACTCCTTTTCACCACGTATGCCGTACATAATTTGGAAACGATCGTTCTTCGATTTAAGAATGTTTTTCACAAAGGTGATAAACGCCTGTGCAGTACCGGAATGATTAAGCGTAAGAAGGGTGTTTATGGACATGGAAGCATCGCGAATCCAGCAAAATCGATAATCCCAGTTACGTTTTTCTCCTATTACTTCAGGCAAACTGGTAGTAAGAGCTGCTAAAACGGCTCCACTGCGATGATACGACATAAGCTTCAGAATGAGCATACTACGTGTAATCTGTTCGTTATACTGACTGTATTTGCGCGAACGATTGCTCCAGTTAAGCCAATAAACCTTGGTGCGTTCGTATTCAAGGTGTACGCGGTCGATATCAATTTTAATAAGTTTCTGATTATAGGACAACAATAAAAAAGAATCCTCGGTAAGGATTATTTCACGGCTTTCAAGGATGGCATTTAAACTTAGATTAGAATATAGATAGAGAGTATCATTATAGTTTGCTGAGGAACTTGTACGTACAAATTCTTCGCCTATATTTTCGTTGAAAGGTTCATCGGCCGCATAATTCATGCGAGGAGCATAGGTAACCCGGATAATAGGCTTTCCGCTACGTAAACGAATAAAACGATAAATTTCGGGAGGCGTATAATAGTTATTCAGACCTGTTTTGTAACGCGGCATAAAATCGAGTAACTCGAAGCTGGCTTCTTTACTTTTAAATCGGGTACAGAGCACATTCGTTTGGCAACGATAGGCTTGTGTAATTTCATATTCAGAACCTACAGTGAGATCGAAGTAGCCTCCTTTATCTTTGTCAAGTAAACGGGCAAAAAGCGAGGGCGAATCGAAATCGGGAAAACAAAGCCAGTCAATTCTTCCGGTTTTCGAAACGAAAGCGGCTGAACGGCAGTTTCCAATTACTCCATAATCTAGTGTTTCCATTGCTCATTGGTATTATTAAATGCCGGCATCAGTTTTCGTGCAGAAAAGAATGCTACACCTGTTTGCAAATATAATGGTTTTATCCGAAAACACAAACTTTTTTCAACTTAAGAAATAAATACTTTTACTTTGAGCATCTCTTCAGCCAAGCACGAACGGGTTCATCGTACCACTTCAAGCAGGCGTAGGCTATTGCAATCGCTAAAAGGATTACAAGAAGAGCGACCGGAAAAGCCTCACTGAATGGCTTTTTATGATCGGAAACCCAAGCAGTATAAAGGTAAATCAAGGGGTAATGAGTGATGTAAAGCGGATAAGAAATATCGCCTAGGAACTTGCAGATACGTGAGGAATACTTTCCTGTGACTTCTCCACTAGCTCCAAGGAATACAATTAGAGGAAAAAGGAAAATAATGCAGAACGAATCGTAAAGTCCATTCATCCAGAGATGCTCACTTCCTTCTAGTCTGGGAAAAATCAAGATAATTGTAAGGAACAAACTACACCAAAAGAAGGCATGCTTTATATGAATGAGTTTGCCGATACGGAAAAGTAACAATCCCGCAAAAAAAGGATAAAACAAGCGAATAAAACCAATCTGTAATTGATATGTTAGCGATGTATTCAAAGAAAAGTGACCAAGCCGGACCATTAAGCGGATGCATTTCACCCCAACCACGAATATCCATAGAAGGGGGAACAGGCAATAGAGTACAACTAATGAGCATAATAAGTAACATTTGCCAAACGGGAACGTCGGCAATCATAGGAAAGAGATTCGAGGCTTGTAGATAATAAAGCGCAGCACCAATTAGGCTACCCATAACTACCATCGGTTGAAGCCTTATAAGTCGGCGTTTGAAGAAATCTTTGAGATGCATCTTTCCCCAGCGATCGTCGTAAGCATAACCGATAACGAAGCCGGAAAGGAGAAAGAAGAAATCGACAGCCATATAGCCATGATTAACAAATTGGTTTACGCCAATAGCATGGGCTTCACAAAGGTGATAAGCGACAACGATAACGGCAGCTACGCCACGTAAGCCATCGAGTATTTCATAGTGAGGTTTAGAATCTGAATAAGAACAAGAGGAAGTATAAGAAGAAGGAAGGTTTGAAGAGTACATAAAGTGAATTTATTTTTATGTTTTTTACAAGGTTAAAATGGTGGTTATCTATTTTTTACATAGAAATAACTTGTGCAAAAATAGAACTATTAATTGAAAATACAAAATGTATCTGTTGTTTTCTGCCTAATACTCTTGGAAAGAAAATAAAAAAGAGGTATCTTTGTACAATATTTCAACTTCTGTACGACTATGAATGATCAACCACTATGGTTTGCCGCACGCGTTCCCTACCCTTCTACTAAACGAGTAAAGGCACGCCTTGAGGAATTGGCTGTGGAGGCATTTATACCTTTCCGCAAAACGAAAGTGGAACGAGACGGACAGAAAGTGAGCGTGGAACGGCCTTTAGTACCCGGCCTCATCTTTTTGCATACTACACGGGAGGTGGCACTCGACTTGGTTAGTAGCTATGGCTTACCACTAAGTTTTATGTACGATGCGATGACACACCATTGGTTAGTGATTCGTGACAAGGCGATGCAAGATTTTATATTCCTCACTGATTTTAGCGAAGATGCGGTGGAAGTGCTCACAGAATCGCTTCGTCCCGGGGATCGAGTACGTGTAGCAAAAGGTCCGTTTGAAGGTGTGGAAGGAGAATTAATCCGGTTGAAGGGACACAAGCGGGTAGTTGTAAGGCTAGAGGGACTCTTCTCGCTCGCTACGACCTATATACCGGGAGCTTTTTTAGAAAAAATAGAAGCCTAGGAGCAATCGATTTTGTTCTCGAGTGCTCCTAGTGATGGGGCTTTATTAAACTTTTTTGCTTATTTTGCTTGCTCAATAATGGTACGCTGTCCTTTTATTTTTTCTCCACGAAGTCGAGTTAATACTTGTTTGAGCGATTTGCGGGGAATGGCCACATAGGCATGATGATCGCGAAGCTCAATAAGTCCGATATCGCGTGAACTAAGTCCTCCTTTCTTACAAAGGAAACCAACAAGGTCAATACGTGAAATTTTATCTTTTCGTCCACGTCCAAAATAAAGGGCTACCAGCAATGGAGCTACAGGTTCGGCTTTGGGCTGAGCAGGTATCTCCCACTCTTCATAATCTTCTAACTTTAAATATTCGGGCAGTGCTTCGTCGGGAGAAGAAAGCCAATAAGCTGCTCCGGTAGCTGTCCATCGTGCTGTTCGTCCGTTACGATGAGTAAAACCGTCTTCTTGAGGAGGAAGATGATAATGGATGATGGCACCCACATCGGGAATATCAAGACCACGAGCGGCAAGGTCAGTGCAAATGAGCACGTGACTGCAACCGGCACGAAAACGGTATAGGGCACGTTCGCGAAAAGTTTGTTCGAGTCCACCATGGAAAGATTCGCAAGCTACTCCGGCATCCTTTAAATATAGATAAATACGATCGACAGCTTCACGATGATTAACAAACACCATGGCTAGAGCCCCATCGGGAAGAGTGGAAAGAAGCGATAGTAAACTATTGAGTTTATCGCGTGTAGGGGAAGTGACATGATAGACTTTCAGGCGTTCCTGCAAAGAGAGTTCACGACTACGGTAGTCGATACGAATGGCAGGATTACCACTCCCTGAACCAAGTGCCAAAAAGCGGGGAATTTCTTCACTATCGGTAGCGGAGATGAGCCACTTGCGACGAAGAGAAGGTAACAATTCAATGAGGCGTTCCATCTGCGCACAAAAGCCAAGTTCCAAACTCTTGTCGAACTCATCAATAACAAGAAGGGTAAGATCAGTAGTAGGGAGATAACCTTTTTCTATTAAATCTAATACTCTACCGGGAGTACCTATTAGGAGTGTTGGATTTTGGGAAACAAGGGCACGACGTTCGTCGACCATGAGATGACCTCCATAAGTGCAAACAGCAGGATACGGGGTATCGAGACTTTTCCACACACGATTCGTTTGCAAAGCTAGTTCGCGCGAAGGCGAAAGAATGAGCACACGTACAGAAGGTACAACATGAACTTCTTCGCCGGCAACAGCTTCAAGATGTTGCCAGAGAGGTAAGAGAAAAGCAAGGGTTTTGCCGCTTCCCGTGGGCGAGAGCAGCAGAAGGTCATCGCCCTGTTGCGCGGTGGCGAGGGTTTCTTCTTGCATTTCCGTAAGTGCGGTAATGCCGAGTTTGGGGAGAGTTTCTGCGAGATTCATCGAACTGGGAATTTTATTATTTTATATAAGGTGTACGTAAGCTATTTACAAAGCAACTTAACGTGCAGTGATGTGAAAACAGCCCTGTTTCCGTTCGTGCTTCACATAGCAAAGCGATTTGGCCTTCAAATCGTGCAAAACTTCGCAAAGCACCATTTTGAGGGTATCATCGCGAACAGGTTGCAAGGGGCGTCCATCGGGATCGGGCACCTGATGATAGCGGCTCCAAGAAATATCGAAAGTAGTGGCATGAATGTGAGCCGACTGCTCTACAGCGTTGAGGTTGCGTTTACAAAGTTTACCGATATCTTCACGCGTACGCAATACAGAGGTCACTACAACTTGGTAAGGATTGAGCCCTTTCTTCTGAAGAGAGTCTAGAAAGCTAGTGCCTACAAGAGTCAGCAAATTGGCTGCACGAGGTACAAGAAAAGGAATACTATGAGTAAGATCATCCAGACAATATGCATTGGTATCCTGCAATAGTACAAGGCGATCAGACATTTTTTCAGCCTGAGCTCTATTTTGCAGCTGAGGAATTCCAAGTCGCTCTGAACAAGGAAGTTGTACATCATTACAATCATCAAATTCTTGTTTGTAGCTTAAAACTCCATGAATATTATGCGGAGTATTTAACTTTAGTGACATGTCTTTGGGTTTTTCTTTACATGCAGAGAACGCCAATAGGGCGATAATGGGAAGGAGTAAACGTTTGCTCGGGCTCATAATTTAAATATTGTGGGACAAAGATAGACTTTTTTTATGAATTTTCGAAATAAATGCAAAGGGATTTGACGGTTTTCGACGGTTTTTTTGTATTTTTGCAGCTGCTAAGGATTAGAAACGAATGATTGAAAAAATATTTGTGCTTGATGGAGTAGATCCCCTTACTTTCTACGGGGTGGGGAATGCGAATTTACGCCTGATAAAGGCTTTGTACCCAAAACTTCGCATCGTGGCACGCGATACTTTAATAAAGGTATTGGGCGATGAAGAAGAACTGGTAGCATTTGAGGAACAACTCGCGCAGTTGCAACAAATAGCAGCCAGATATAATCAACTCACCGAAGAACAGATTCTGGAGGTGGTGAAAGGTCACGGCGTTACAAAAGATCCGAACTCACAAGCTATTGTGTATTCTACTAGTGGCAAACCTATTCAGGCACGCAGTGAAAATCAACAAAAGATGGTGGCATCATTTGCCGAAAACGATTTAACGTTTGCAATAGGACCTGCCGGATGTGGTAAAACATATGTGAGCATCGCACTAGCAGTAAGAGCTCTGAAAGAAAAGCAAATTAAACGCATCGTGCTCTGCCGCCCGGCAGTGGAAGCGGGAGAAAAGCTAGGCTTTTTGCCGGGAGATATGAAAGATAAAATTGATCCATATCTTCAGCCACTCTACGATGCGTTACAGGATATGATTCCGGCTACGAAATTAAAGGAACTGAACGAAACAAATGTAATTCAGATTGCACCATTAGCTTTCATGCGGGGACGTACTCTAAATGATGCGGTAGTAATTTTAGACGAGGCACAAAACACAACAGCTGCACAGATGAAGATGTTCTTAACACGTATGGGTATGAACACAAAGATGATTGTAACGGGCGACATAACACAAATCGACTTGCCTCGCGAGGCACGCTCCGGATTATTGCATGCCATACAGATTCTTCACCGCGTAAAAGGTATCGGTTTTGTGGAACTAGGGCAACAAGATATCGTACGGCACAAACTGGTGCAACGTATTGTAGAGGCCTACGGCAAAGCAACAGATCGCGAAAAGGCTGAAAGGACTGAAAAAACTACTGCTGCAACTTCTGAAGCATTAACGGGGCACATAAAAAGTGCACTATCAAATAATATAAGAGATAAAATAATAGAAATATAAACATTGATTTTTTTAGTATGAAAGCTTTAACACGTACCGATTTTAATTTTGAGGGACAAAAGAGTGTGTACCATGGCAAAGTACGCGATGTGTACGATATTAATGATGATCTGCTAGTGATGGTAGCTACAGACCGCATCTCGGCATTCGACGTCATTTTGCCTGAGGGCATTCCTTACAAAGGACAGGTGCTCAACCAGATTGCAGCAAAATTCTTAGATGCAACGGCCGACTTAGTACCCAACTGGAAGATAGCTACTCCGGATCCAATGGTTACAGTGGGATTGAAATGTGAAGGTTTCCGTGTAGAGATGATTATTCGCGGCTACTTAACCGGATCAGCTTGGCGCGAATATGAGGCTGGATGCCGTAACCTTTGTGGAGTTAAACTACCCGATGGTATGCGCGAAAATGAGCGCTTCCCTGAACCAATTATCACTCCTACTACAAAGGCTGACGAAGGTCATGATGAGAATATTTCTCGCGAGGAAATTTTAGCTCAAGGCATCGTAAACAAAGAAGATTACGAACAAATGGAAGCTTATACCCGTGCTATCTTTGCACGCGGCACACAGATGGCTGCTGAAATGGGCTTGATCTTGGTAGATACAAAATATGAATTCGGCAAACGCGAAGGTAAAGTATATCTCATCGACGAAATTCATACTCCCGATTCTTCACGTTACTTCTACGCAGAAGGTTATGAAGACAAATTTGCGAAAGGGGAAGCTCAAAAGCAGCTTTCGAAGGAGTTTGTACGTCAATGGTTGATGGAACATAATTTTATGGGTAAAGTCGGGCAACAGGTTCCGGAGATGACACCGGAATATGTAACATCGGTAAGCGATCGCTACATTGAACTATACGAGCGCATCGTAGGAGAAAAGTTCGTAAAGGCTGCAGCTGATGAATTAGCTGCACGCATAGAAAAGAACGTAACGGCTTTCTTAAAAAAATAAGAAAACCGAATGTACGAGCAAGAAAAGATTAAACCGTACCGGGCGGACGGGGAAAAGACGGAACAGGTAGAGCAGATGTTTGATAGCATCGCTCATTCATACGACCGTTTGAACCATGTGCTTTCGCTAGGCATTGACCGTGGATGGAGGCAAAAGGCGATTCGTCAGCTGGAGCCGTTCCATCCGCAGGAGATGTTGGATGTAGCTACGGGGACAGGTGACTTTGCCTTGCTGGCTGCACGCATGTTACGCCCGAAACGTTTGTTGGGCTGCGATCTCTCGGAAGGGATGATGCAGGTAGCACGCGAGAAGGTGAAACAGGCAAAACTGGAAAAGGTGATCGATTTCGCAAAGGAAGATTGTACGGCACTAACGTTTGCCGAAAATTCATTCGATGCAATTACTGTAGCCTTTGGGATTCGTAATTTTGCAGACCTCGACAAAGGATTGACTGAGATGCATCGAGTTCTACGACCAAACGGAAAATTGATAATTCTGGAACTAACAGCACCGGAATACTTTCCTATGAAACAATTATTTAAAGTATATGCACGGGTAGTGATCCCTACGGTGGGGAAACTACTATCAAAAGACAGAAGTGCATACGACTATCTACCGAATACGATTCAGGTGTTCCCACAAGGGGAAGTGATGCGTGGCATTTTGCAAAAAGCAGGCTTTCAAAAAGTGGACTTTGAACGGCTGACGCTTGGAATCTGTACATTATATTTAGCTACAAAATAAAACACGACTATGAAAGATATATATGGATTGATCGGCTATCCGCTGAAACATTCGTTCTCACGCAGCTTTTTCAACGAAAAGTTTGCCAATGAAGATATTCATGCGGAGTATGTGAATTTTGAGATTCCAACAATTAAAGATTTTTTAGAGGTAACGGGTACTCCTAATTTAAAGGGACTAAACGTAACTATTCCATATAAGGAGCAAGTGATTCCTTTTTTGGATCATTTTGATCCTTCGGCAGGTGAAGTGGGCGCAGTAAATGTTATTAAAATCGTGCGTAACAAAGGAAATATGGAACTGATTGGTTATAATTCGGATGTGATTGGCTTTCACGACTCAATTGAACCACTCGTGAAACCATATATGAAGAAAGCATTGATTCTAGGTACGGGAGGTGCTTCGAAAGCAGTAGTTTACGCGTTAAAACAGTTAGGCATTGAATCGACTTTCGTTAGCCGTGAGGTGGAAAAAAGAGGACAGCTGAAATATGAAGAGCTAACTCCTGAAATAATGGCGGAACACAAAATTATTGTGAATACAACTCCGGTAGGAATGTATCCCAATAGTGAAACTTGTCCGAATATTCCATACGAGTTTTTAACAAAAAAGCATTTGCTATTCGACTTGATTTATAACCCTGATCAAACACTATTTATGCGAAAAGGGGCAGCACAAGGTGCTGAAGTAAAAAACGGCTTGGAGATGTTGCTTTTGCAAGCCTTTGCTTCGTGGGATATTTGGAATAGTTAATTACCATAAAGCAATGAATGGGAAGAGGAAATTATTTGTAACGCGACTGTGTTTAACGACAATTGTAGTCTCTTTTATTTTGTGCCTCGCGGTAATAGGAGGAGGATGGTACATGGTAGATATTGCCTTAACTCCAACTAATTTAGGAAGTCACGATAAAAGAGCTTCACTCAGCTATATGCAAACGACCTATCCGCAAATTACACCATGGTTAGACTCTTTGCAAGCATGCCACGCTTTACGCGACACCACAATTACTAATACTGAAGGAGTACATTTAAAAGGCTACTTCGTTCGTGCTTCGCATCCTACGAAGCATACAGCGGTATTGGTACACGGTTATACAGATAATGCAATAAGAATGTTCCATATCGGGTATTTATATCACCACGATTTACATTATAATATTATGATCCCCGACTTGCAATTCCATGGAGAGAGTGAAGGTCGGGCTATTCAAATGGGCTGGAACGATCGCAACGACGTAATCCGATGGATTGGAGTAACGGAACAGCTATTCCCTGAAGCGCAAATTGTAATACATGGAATTTCAATGGGTGCAGCTACTACTCTATGCGTAAGCGGGTCAGAAAATCTCCCCCACTCTGTTCGAGCTTTTGTAGAAGATTGTGGCTATACCTCAGTATGGGACGAATTTGGAATACAAATAAAAGAAAAATATGGGATGCCGCGTTTTCCTATCTTGTATGCGGCAAGTGCAGTATGTAAAATGCGCTTCGGCTGGAGCTTCGGCGAAGCTTCACCATTAGAACAAATAAAAAAGGCTAAACTGCCAATATGTTTCATCCACGGAGACGGTGATTCTTACGTTCCAACCTGGATGGTATATCGACTGTATGCGGCTTGCAAAACACGAAAACGCCTATGGATAGCTCCGAATGTAAAAGAGCATGCAAAATCATATAGGATGCATCCTACAGAATATACAAAGCTGGTACGCTGCTTCTTGACAACAGAGGCCGGTATGAAGTAAAAAAAACAATAATGGAACAAAAGCTTATTAAAGAGACTCATGAAGAGATAAAAAGACTGCTGAAAAAACGCGGACTCTTCGAAGCTCTAAAGGAAATGGAAACTTTTGCACAAGGGTGTGAAGGTGTCTGGTTAGAAAAAGTACAAGAGTTGTCAATTCAGTACGGATTGTTACTAAACTTTTTTGAACAAGGTAGTAACGATCCCCAACGAAAGGAATTATTTGCTAGTTTTATACAGCAAAGTTACCGACTGAATGAAGAGATTTGCTTAGCCAGATTAACACAGAAAGCAAATACTTGGTTTTTTCGTGAACGGAAACAACGAGCTACTGCGAAGAAAACAAACTATGAAGCAGTAACAATTGAAGGTTTAATAGCCTTCGAAGCATCACGAAAAAAAGTAATTGCAGCCAACCAAGTATTCAACGAGTTGGAAGCTAAACAACATGAAGAAGCACTGGCTAATTGGTTTAACAAATTATGCTTCAGCGATTTTTGGACTACACAGGAAACAGTAGAGTATACATCTGTTTTAACTCATCAAGGAATTGCTACAGAAGACAAAGCACTATTGATTACAGCCGTTACACTGAATCTAATGCAATATTTCGATGCCAGAAAAATGGAATGGCTGATCGGAGGATTGAAATTGGGAACTTCTACGCCACGAGCTAGAGCTTTAGTGGGACTACTTTTAGTATTACCTCATTATGCAGAGGAAATAAAGTTGTATCCTAAATTACAACAACAACTAGAAGATATTATTGAAGAAGAAAGCATGTCAAAACTATTACATGCTACTTATGAACAGTTTCTAAATACATGCGAAACGGTTTATATACAGCGATTTATCCGTCGTGAAATTATGCCTGAGATCTGGCAAAAAGCACGTAAAGATTCAAACTGGCTATTCAAAGAAGAAGAAAACTCCACCGATGAGCCGGATTGGATGGAGAATGAAAAGGTGCAAAAGATGATTTACGATTTCCAGTCACTACTTAGCAAAGGGGAAGATGTGTTCTACGATTCAGCTGTAACTTTGAAAACAAACGTCTTCTTCAAAAGTTTGCACAACTGGTTTATGCCCTTCTTTACGGAACATAGTGCACTACTAGGATTATTCGAAAAAGAGAATAGCAATTTCTTGAGCCAAAAGCTAATAACACTCTGCGACACCGATCGCTATTCAATTATGCTGGCAATGAAAGAGATAATTATCAAACGTAACGTAAAACTAGAGGATCTATTTCCCGGCTCGGAAGATCTTCCGGACCTGTTCGACTCTGAAGAATTTACAGGATGTTCTGAAGAAAAGAAAAATTACTTTAGAGAAAATCTAGCTATGCGTTTCTATTTACAGGATTTATATCGCTTCTTTACACTGCATCCTTATCATACAGAACTAGACTCACCCTTTAAAACGCTCAGAGAAAAAGAAGAACCTTTATGCGCTACAGAAGGATATGAGTCTTTTAAAAAAGCATTTACCGACGTAAACTTGCTACTCGATGAGGGCATGAAATATTTCAATAGAGAATGCTGGAAACGTGCTAGAGGCATTTTTAATTTTGTAATACAACAAAACTCGCTGAAAGATGAGTTAACTCCGAAAGACGTAGTAAACTGTTTGGAAAGAAAAGCCTTCTGCGCAAAACGTCAAGGAGATTATACCATAGCAATTGAGGATTACAAGATAGCTATAAAAGGAGAGACAGAACTGAAAATTTCTACCACGTGGGCCTATCGACAATTAGCTGCATGCTATCGACAGACAGATGCATACGACTTGGCCATGAAATGCTACTTAGAAGTGGATCCAGAATGCAAACAATACTCAACAATGATGAATGTAGCAACGTGTTTGCTAGAACTCAATGAATGGGAGAAGGCTTCAAATCTTTTCTTCAAAGCCAGTCTAGTAAAAGAGGACGCTGCCTCTCCAATACGGGGTATTGCATGGACTAGCTTCTTACTAGGAAAAATGTATCGTTCTATTGAATATGCAGATCGACTAATTAAACTGGGCAAAGCTGAAAAAGAAGACTTCCTGAATTTAGGGCATGCATTAGCTGCCAATCAACAAATTCCTGTGGCTCTAACCTCCTATCGAAAGGCTTTGACTCAATACAGTAACTTTGGTTTCTTTAAAAAGGATTTCCTACACGACCGTAAGTTCCTCCTGCAGCATCTACCACCCGAAACGGTTTACTTCCTGCTTGATTGTCTGCTACAAAAACGAGTATAACTTCCGCAAACAAGGACAGCATTAAAAATATTGTATAGATTAATCCTTTTCTATTAAAAGTTTTAAACGTTTAGTTTTAATGCGAACCATAAGCCATTGCCGAAGTTTATCATGATTTCCAAGCGATAAATAACTTGAACTCTTTATTAAGGCTAAAGTAAGTGTATCATAACTCAAACTATCGTTAGTGACTGTGGTTGAAGTTGAAATAGTACGAGCCAATGTAAGTGCTTTTACATCAGGGAATAATGTTAACATTTCAGGAAGAAGTGTACGACTCAGTTCCTCACTCTCTTTATACAAAGCCAACTGATGTTGCAACGTATCAATATGAGAACGTTGCAACTCAAGTTGTTGCTGAGCCGAAACATAGAAATCTTTTAAAACCAGTGAACGAATACTATTTACGTCTACTTTATTGCCAGTAAAACCTTGATTAACCAACAATCGCGTTTCCGATAAATTGTAATTTATCAACTGCATACGAGCTTTACTTATATCTTTTTCGGCTATTTCTTTGCCTACTAGCGACACCTGAATTTCTCTCTTTTTGAAATCAACTTCCTTTGCAAGAATTCTTGTTCCTTCGAATGTAAGACAGCGAGTAATAAAATTCTGCGCCGCTTTTTGGTATATAGTTTCTTTTACAATATTATAAGTTAAATATATAGCTGGAAGCATTGTCAACACAGCTACAATCATAATAGACTGATTTACACGATTTTCACGCGATTTATCTACATCCTTTTTAAAAGAGAAATGCATATGCCGTGTGGCAATAAAAGTGGCTATGCCAATAAATATGGAATTTATAAAGAAGAGATAGAAAGCACCCAATGCATAGGACCATCTAGCTGTAGCAATAGCATAACCAACAGTACACAACGGAGGCATAAGAGCTGTAGCAATAGCTACTCCAGGAATAACATTACCACGAATGCGCGTGCTGAGCGCTATAAAACCTGCAAAACCACCAAATAATGCAATAAGAACATCATAAATGGTAGGTGATGTTCGTGCTAAAAGTTCACTTTGTGCATCTGTCAACGGCGTAAAAAGGAAATATAAGGTAGCTGTAGTAATACTCAAAAGCGTAGTGACTAACAAGCTCTTTATGGAACGTTTCATCAAATCGAAATTATTAATTCCCATCGAAAATCCAAGTCCAATAATAGGCCCCATAAGAGGAGAAATAAGCATCGCACCTATAATAACTGCAGTAGAATTTAAATTTAAGCCTAATGAAGCCATAAATATGGCAAAAATTAGTATCCACAGCTGCGCTCCTTTAAAATCAACTCCTCCTATAACATCCTCCACTACAGTCTGTTCATCTATTCTATCTTTACGAATATCAAAATACTCATAAAGGAATTTTTTTAATGCTAAAAATCTTTTAAACATAACTTTTATTTGAAAAATAACACTTTCTTGTTGTAACAGGACAAATATAACATTAATTCCTTTATTCAACAAAACTATTTGTATTTTTTATAAAAAGTCCCTACAGAACATTGCAAATAAAGGAACAATGAAAAGATAGATATGAAAAAAAGAGCTTTTTTCCTTTGCAGTCCAATAAAATCCTCGTACCTTTGCAAGCAAAATTTCAAAGAAACGTACTAAAAAAGAAAAATGAGCGAAAAGGCACCCTATTTAGTATTCTCGGGAACAAACTCCCGATACCTAGCAGAGAAAATCTGCGCCAGCCTCAGCTGTCCACTCGGCAACCTGGTAGTGACTCACTTTGCCGATGGCGAATTTGCTGTCTCGTATGAAGAATCTATTCGTGGATCACATGTGTTTCTTGTACAAAGCACCTTCCCTAACAGCGATAACTTGATGGAGCTACTCCTAATGGTTGATGCCGCCAAACGCGCTTCTGCAAAAAGCGTAGTAGCAGTAATGCCGTACTTTGGATGGGCTCGTCAGGATAGAAAAGACAAACCTCGCGTAAGCATCGGTGCTAAATTAGTAGCCGACTTGTTGAGCGTGGCCGGAGTAAACCGTATTATCACAATGGATCTTCATGCTGACCAAATTCAAGGTTTTTTCAATGTTCCGGTCGACCACCTTTATGCTTCTGCAGTGTTCCTCCCTTACATTCAAAGTCTGCATCTTGAAGACCTCGTTATTGCAACGCCTGACGTAGGTGGTTCAAAACGTGCTTCTACATACAGCAAATACCTTGGTGTACCGTTGGTGTTGTGCAACAAACAACGGTTACGTCCTAATGAGGTAGCGCATATGCAAATTATTGGTGATGTGGTAAACAAAAACGTAATTCTGATCGACGACATGGTTGATACAGCAGGTACAATTACCAAAGCAGCCGACTTGATGTTGGAAAATGGAGCTAAAAGCGTACGTGCCATTGCTAGTCACTGTGTAATGAGTGATCCAGCTTCGGAACGTGTAACCGATTCTTCTCTTTCCGAAATTGTATTTACAAATTCTATTCCGTATACCAAAGGTTCACCTAAGGTGAAACAGCTCTCAATTGCGGATATTTTTGCTGAAACAATTCGACGCGTAGTAAACAACGAGTCGATTTCGTCACAGTACCTTATTTAAAGGTATATTTTGGATAGATAAAAGCCTTTTTTACTAAAGGAAAAATCTTTTAAATATAAAAAAGTCTTTGACTGGAACGATTCCTATCAAAGACTTTTCTAGAATTTAAACCTTCATTTCACTGCGTATGGAACTTATCACACGTTATTCTAAAAATTTGATTTTGCTGCTGCTACTATTGATAGCACAAGCATCTTTTGCAACGGGGAAATATTCGTATCAAACAGTAGAATACGATTCTCTACATGCCCAGATTGCAACATTGCCTAACGGGCTCACGGTATACATGAGTGTCAATAAAGAAAAGCCTAGGATACAAACCTACATCGTGGTACGTGTGGGCGGTAAAAACGATCCTTCGCAAACAACGGGACTATCGCACTATCTGGAACATCTCATGTTTAAAGGAACAACTCACTTTGGTACACGCGACTACGCCCGTGAAGAACCTCTATTAATAAAGATTGAGGCACTTTATGAGCAATATCGACGTACAAAGGACGCAGCAAAGCGCACGGCAATTTATCACGAAATCGATAGTATAAGTTATGAGGCTTCAAAATGGGCTATCCCTAACGAATACGATAAATTAATGGCAAGTATCGGATCACAGCGCAGTAATGCGTATACAGGTGAAGATTTAACTTGCTATATGGAGAACATTCCTTCGAACGAAGTTGAAAACTGGGCACACATTCAGGCAGATCGATTCGCTAATATGGTAATACGTGGTTTCCATACGGAACTGGAAGCAGTGTACGAAGAGAAGAATATCAGTCTGACAAAAGATGATGAAAAAACACACGAAGCACTACTGGCACTACTTTTTCCGGAGCATCCATACGGTCAACAAACCATATTGGGAACACAGGAACATCTAAAAAATCCTTCGATTACATTAATCAAACAGCACTTTAAAAAATACTATGTACCGAACAACATGGCGATCTGCTTATCGGGCGACTTTGATCCCGACCAGATGATGGACGTGCTAACAAAGTATTTCGGAGAGCTAAAACCCAACAAAGATCTTTCAAAAAACAAAATACCTACTTGCACTCCGCTAAAAAAGCCTCAAGAAAAGGTTGTATACGGACCAGAAGGAGAAAGTGTGAAGCTAGGTTGGAAAACTTCCGGAGCAAACTCTCCAGAGTACGATCGAATGGAACTGATTAGCGAGTTACTATACAACGGAAACACGGGTATAATTGACCGTCTATTACAAGCTCAGAAGGTACGCGATGCTTCAGCATACACCTCCGATATGACCGACTATGGGATGCTTTCTTGTACAGCATATCCTAAAGAAGGACAAACTCTGGAACAAGCACGCGATTTATTGCTAGGAGCTTTAAAAGAAATTCGCGAGGGACATTTTACAGAAGCTGACTTGCAAGCTGTATTAAGTAATTTAAGACTACGACAAACAAAGTCACTTGAAGAAAATGAAGATCGAGCCGACTTCTTCGTAAGAGCCTTTACTAAACAAACCCCATGGAATGAAGAGGTGCAACATCTGAATAGACTCTCACACATCACAAAACAAGATTTAGTTGATTTTGCAAAGATTTGGCTGACGGGCAATGGATATGCCTTAGTATTCAAACGAAAGGGAGAGGATAAAACGGAGAAGAAGATTGAAAAACCGGCTATTACAGCAATCGTAACAAATCGCGATGCAGTAAGTCCATTTTTACAAAACATACTCGATAAAAAGGTAGAACCCATTGAGCCTAAGTTCATTGACTACACGAAAGATCTAACAACTTTCACTGTATACAAACAGGTGCCGGTAGTATACAAAAAGAATGAGATGAACGAACGCTTCTCGCTCACATACGTCTATGAACTTGGCCAAGCGCAAGATAAATGGCTGTCAGATGCAGCAAACTATCTTTCATACCTAGGTACTCCGATGCATAC
>JAGPIY010000011.1 GCA_018054715.1 Bacteroidaceae bacterium | reverse complement strand
CAGTCGATCTGTGTAAACTCAGGTTGACGATCCGCACGCAAGTCCTCATCACGAAAACATTTCGCAATTTGAAAATAACGATCAAAACCGGAAACCATAAGCAGCTGCTAAAAAGTTGAGGCGACTGTGGAAGGGCATAAAACTGCCCCGGGTTCATGCGTGAAGGCACTACAAAGTCGCGTGCACCTTCAGGGGTAGAACCAATCAATATAGGAGTTTCGACTTCCAAAAATCCTTGTCCATCAAGATAACGACGTACCTCGAACGCCATCTTGTGACGAAGTTCAAGGTTCTGACGTACTGCATTTCGACGAAGATCGAGATAACGATACTTCATACGAATGTCGTCTCCACCATCAGTATTATCTTCAATGGTAAAAGGAGGAGTTGAGGCCACATTGAGCACACGGAGCGTATCGACTACAATCTCAATATCACCGGTAGGTATTTTCGCATTTTTAGCGGAGCGTTCATTCACCGCACCTGTAATCTGGATCACGTATTCGCGACCCAGCTTATTGGCTTCTTCACATAGTGAAGCATTTACCTCCTCGTTGAACACAAGTTGAGTAACTCCATAACGGTCGCGAAGATCCACAAAGGTCATGCCTCCCATCTTTCGAGTACGTTGTACCCATCCAGCAAGAGTTACCGTTTGATTGACATCGGCGAGACGGAGCTCACCGCAGGTTTTACTACGAAACATATTCTTTCTTTTAATAAATTATTCTTTAGAGGCCTTTTCCGTGACAGTGCTTAAATTTCTTACCACTACCGCAAGGGCAAAGATCGTTACGCCCAGGAGTTTTCTCCACGCGGATAGGTTCACGATGTACTTGTTCACGAGTATCCTGTGCTGCTGCTTCCTGCTGATCAGGATCAGAAAAATCTTCTCTTTCCTCTCTATATTGAGTCAGACGAGTACGTTCCTCTTCAGGAGCTTCACGTACTTCAGCCGCACCCGGAGCTACAGGAATCTGACAACGCATGAGTACGCTGACAGTCTGTGTATTAATCTTTTGTACCATCGAATCGAAGAGTTTCACACTCTCAAGCTTATAAATCAACAATGGATCTTTCTGCTCATAACTTGCATTCTGTACAGAATGTTTCAATTCATCGAGTGCACGAAGGTTTTCTTTCCAAGCTTCATCGATTACATGAAGAAGGATTGATTTCTCGAACGACTTCACTACTTCTTTACCTTCTGAATGGTAAGCTGCTTCCAAGTTTACTGAAACATTGTAAGCACGACGACCATCGACAATAGGAATCATGATATTTTTATAACGATCACCTTGGTTCTCGAACACATCTTTAACTACAGGCCAAGCGGTCTGGGCGATACGGTCGGTACGACGTTTGAAGTTCTCCATTACCGCGTCGAAACACTTGTCAGCCAACTTCTCCAGATCCATGCGCTGTAGTTCCTCTTCGGTGAAGGGGCACTCCATTGCGAAAGTGGAAACATATTCTTCTTTTGCTCCCTCGTAATCATTATTCTCGATGGCATTTACGGAACGATCCCAAATCATATTCACAATATCCATACCGATACGTTCACCCATCAAAGCATGACGACGTTTAGTATAAACTACCGTACGCTGCTTGTTCATTACATCATCGTATTCCAACAAACGTTTACGAATACCGAAGTTGTTTTCTTCCACCTTCTTCTGAGCACGCTCTACCGAGTTGTTCAACATTTTAGCTTCGAGCATTTCGCCTTCCTTAAAGCCAAGTTTATCCATGACAGAAGAGATACGGTCTGAAGCAAACAAACGCATCAAGTTATCCTCAAGCGAGAGGAAGAATACAGAAGAACCCGGGTCACCTTGACGACCGGCACGACCACGCAACTGGCGGTCTACACGACGGCTCTCGTGACGTTCTGTACCAATGATAGCCAAACCACCTGCTGCTTTTACAGCCTCAGAAAGCTTAATATCGGTACCGCGACCAGCCATATTAGTAGCAATAGTTACACAACTTGTTTGACCGGCTTGTGCTACGATGTCTGCCTCACGTTGGTGCAACTTCGCATTCAACACGTTATGCTCTATCTTACGCATAGAAAGCATGCGGCTCAACATCTCAGATATTTCTACCGAGGTAGTACCCACCAGTACCGGACGACCGGCTTTCACCATATCTTCGATTTCCTGAATTACGGCATTGTATTTTTCACGTTTCGTTTTGTAGATACGATCGTTCATATCATTACGTGTGATAGGCTGATTGGTCGGAATCACGACTACATCGAGTTTATAGATATCCCACAACTCACCGGCTTCGGTTTCAGCTGTACCCGTCATTCCGGACAGCTTATGATACATACGGAAGTAGTTCTGTAGAGTAATTGTAGCAAAAGTCTGCGTAGCAGCTTCCACCTTTACACCTTCTTTTGCTTCAACCGCTTGGTGCAAACCATCGCTCCAACGACGTCCGTCCATAATACGGCCGGTCTGTTCATCGACAATCATCACTTTTCCGTCCATCACCACGTACTCGTCGTCCTTTTCGAACATCGCGTAAGCTTTCAATAATTGATTAACGGTGTGTACACGCTCACTTTTTACAGCAAAGTTGCTCATTAGTTCATCTTTCTGAGCGAGAATTTCCTCTTCTGTAAGATCCTTACGGCCTTCAAGCTCACTCATCTGTGCGGTGATATCAGGCAAAACAAAGAAATGTGAATCTTCCTGTCCATGTGAAATAAAGTCGATACCCTTATCGGTTAAGTCCACTCCTTTTTGCTTCTCGTCGATCACAAAATAAAGAGGTTCAACTGCTTCAGGCATACGCTTATTATTCTGCTCCATGTAAACCTCTTCAGTCTTCAACATGGCAGCTTTGATACCCGGTTCAGAAAGATATTTAATGAGAGCTTTATTTTTAGGAAGCGCCTTATGACTACGGAATAAAGCTAGGTAACCTTCTTCTTGTTTCTTTTTATCATTCGATTCAATGAGACGCTTGGCATCGATAAGAAGTTGGGTCGCCAACTGTTTCTGTGCTTCGTATACACGCTTTACATCGGGAAGAAGTACTTCGAACAATTGTTCTTCACCACGAGGTACGGGACCTGAGATGATCAATGGAGTACGAGCATCATCGATCAATACCGAGTCAACCTCATCGACAATTGCATAGTTATGTTTGCGTTGTACAAGATCTTTTGGACTAATCGCCATATTGTCACGCAAATAGTCGAAACCGAATTCGTTATTTGTTCCGAAAGTGATATCAGCCATGTAAGCTTCGCGACGGGCATCGCTATTAGGTTGGTGCTTGTCGATACAATCGACGCTCAAACCATGGAACTGATAAAGTGGTCCCATCCACTCTGAGTCACGTTTTGAAAGGTAATCATTGACAGTTACCAAATGCACTCCGTTTCCAGTTAAGGCATTCAAGAATACAGGCAATGTAGCTACCAAGGTTTTACCCTCACCGGTAGCCATCTCGGCAATTTTACCCTTGGTTAGTACGACGCCACCAAAGAGCTGTACATCGTAATGAACCATCTCCCATTTCACTTCAGTACCACCAGCCATCCAATGGTTTTGGTAAATGGCTTTATCACCTTGAATGCGTACAAAATCTTTCGTAGCAGCAAGGTTGCGGTCGAAATCGGTTGCAGTTACTTCAACTTCTTCGTTCTCGGTGAAACGACGAGCGGTTTCCTTCACAATACTAAAGGCTACAGGAAGAATGATTTCAAGGGCTACTTCAAATTTGTCGAGAATCTCGTCTTCTAGTTTATCTATTTTAGTAAATAGTTCAGCACGACGTTCCAACTCGGTTTCTTCTACCGAAGCTTTCAAACGCTCTACTTCTTCACGTTGTTCTTTTACATAATCCTGCAAAAACTGTTGCAGCTCCTTCGTTTTAGCACGCAGCTCATCGTGCGACAATTTTTCGATCTCTGGATATGCTTCTTTAATTTTAGCTACCCAAGGTTCGATTTCTTTCATGTCGCGTGTGTTCTTGTTACCAAAAAGGCGACTAATAATTTCGTTGAATCCCATATTTTGTTTTATTTTTTTTCTGTTTGTAAGCCATCTATAAAGCCTTAGTTCGACTCAGTAGAATGGCTGTTTTATTTATAAAAAAGAAGAATGTGAAAATAGTACATTATTTCTTTTAATCAAGAAGATATTTCTTATTTTTGCCCCGAAAAGTATAGCATCTTTTTTAAAAAAGCAAAGCATCTTTTGATGAAAAGTATAGCATCTTTTGATTGAAACAATAGCATCTTTTTAAGAAAGAAAGTTTATATCACCTCTTCAGGAGAACAACTTTATCGAATTAAAATAAAGCCGACTCAATGCAACCATTCGGCGCACGAATGCGGATCGCCTTGCTTACGGTAGGTGCTATACGATCGATGCTAACCGGCATTTCTATTTTTGCCGCAGAGATTCCACCACCGATGAATATCAGAGGAGCAGGCACTACAGCCGAACGTACAATATAATTTTTATTTTTATCTTTGGCATTAAGAACTTGCCAACCAGGCATCACCTCCATTAAGATATCGCCCGAACGATTACGATTGTAAGCATTGCGCAACTTACGTACCGAGGGTACCCAAGCATGTTGCAACAAATCGGAAGCCGAATAAACTTCACGCACTCCACTTACTTGAATAAGAAAGTCGCACGCTTGTTGCTGTATTTGAGCCAGATTGAGTTTTTTATCTTCAATAAGTTTGTGATTCAAATATAGTTGCAACCCGTTATAAGCTTCCACCCATTGTCCGGAGCCATACTGTGCAGCAAGATACATGTTGAGGAGTGCAGTGCTTCGCTCTATGTAAAATTCTCCTGTTGGAATACGGAATTTAGGGTTAGTCGACTTTTCTTGATCGGTATATCCCGTAGAAGTTATAAAGACAAATGCGTTCTGCAGACCTATTTGCTGATCGATAAGATCAAGCAATTCTGCCAATTGACGGTCGAGGCGAACATAAGAATCTTGTAACTCAAGCGCAACATCAGCTTCCGGTTGATGGTTATAAGAGCCTGCATAATAAGTAACCGATAATAAATCGGTTATTTCATCACGCCCTAACTTCGTTTCTGTAAATGTTTTTTTGAGTAATCGATTCAGTTCGTCATTAATAAGCGGTGACGTTTTTAGATAACGATATTTGGTTGCTCCATAATCGTTTAAACGATAACTAAATGGTTCAGAAGCATAAGTAGAAGGTAAATATTTATAGTCGGAAGCATTACGCAAAGGCTTCCATTCCATTTTTTGTATGCTCTGATCAGTACCTTCCTGCAAATTGAAAGCACTAATAAAGAAAGGGAAAGTAGAATAATAGGTCGAACCACACCATTTTCCTTGATTTTCATCCAACCAGAATGCGCCATCTGCAGCATGTCCCGCTGCCAATATGGCTGCTTCACGATAAGCCGAAAAAGCATAAACGAGTCCTTTTCCATCAGTAGCAACCTTTAATTCATCACCCAAAGTAGAAGTGAGTAGCTGCTCAGCCGAAGAGTTCTCATCAGTATAATTTCCCATGTAATTGCGATCATCTACGCAATTTTTCATCAACAAAGTATTCGGATCAAGCCAATTTTCACTCACAATGCCATGTATAGTAGGCACCGTACCGGTAAAAATAGAAGCTATCGATGAAGCTCGATCCGGGGTAGAATAGTCGTATTCACCTGTATATACACGCCCTTCTTTCCAAAGACGATGAAAACCTTTCTCTCCATATAATGAAGAAAAAAGTTCCAAATAATCGGCCCGTAATTGATCGATCGTAATTCCGACCACAAGTTTTGGCGTATGCACAACCGTTTGAGCCCCAGCAGTGCTGAGGGTAACGGCAGTAAACAGAGTAGTAACAAGTCCTTTTACTTCCATCTATTGAAAGTGGTTAATGTATAACATCCAGAACGTACCCACAAACTTAAGGCCAAAGGCAATATTGCGGGATTTATTTTTTGAGGCAAAACATTCATAAAGGCTATAAAGATGAAAAGCACCAATAAATTAGCCGCGTGATAGTAATCTTTTCGTCTTCCACGCGCGTTCCATATTAATAAAGGAAGAATCAATAAATGGAAAGGATGGAACACACATAAGTTCCAGTTACTGCCTACGGCCGGATGCTGTGAAAAAAGAGTTAAGAAAGCGAGTACACAACCCACACAACCTGCCGCACCGAATAAGATGACATCAATTCCCCACCAAACACGATCGATCATCACACCCCAAATTGACACCGCACACACTACTAATAAAAATAGAAATGCAACAGTAGTAGGCGATATTGTTGGATCTATAGAATTAGGTCTCTGCGGATTTAAAGTTACTGTATTACGTACTAAATCATGAAAGTCTCCTTTTGTTGGCATTATCAATGCTCTTGAAAATGCATCTTTCAACGAAATTGGAATAAAAAGTTTCTCTAAACGTGTCATCTCACGATCAGCTTCCGAACCTAAACAAAGGTCAATTCCAAAACGAGCCCAAAGATGATTCTCTGTACATTTATAAATTGCCTGGCGGAAAGTTTCTATATTAAGATCGTCCTCATATCTCACAAAACCACCTGCCGCAGCTTCGATTATCAATCGAGGACGGGTAGCGCAATTGTCGAAGAAAAAATTGTAACGATATACGCGATTTTCAGGTTGACAGTTTTTACTAAGTGCATCCACCAAATTCCGCAGTTCAGATTGGGGCAGATTTAGTTCTTGCTCATAAACAGCCGAACCGCGCTTTATATAATCTTCCATAAAGAAAGAAAAAGGAGCTACCGCAAGCATATAGTCAGTTTCTCCTCGTACATAACGGTAGATAAAATGAGGCGCATTAAAATTGAACACTCCATAATTAAAGACGACATCATTACCAGTTAGCGATTCCTGCACGCGAATGGCTGTATGCCCATAAAGTTCATAGATTTCTTCACCGGGCGAACAAGTTAATAGGGAAACACGCAATGTATCGGCAGGAAGAGCGGCCTTCGAAGTACCTGTCTTTTGCGGGAACGACAAATTCGAAGCCGTTGCTAACTCTTTGGCTTGCAACTGAAACATAGTAAACAAAGCTAGTCCGATAAAGAGCAGACTGTTTTTTAGGCGCTTTTGAGGGTTCAATTCTTATTTTATTTTTAATTACGGCCGCAAATTTACTTATTTTTTTCGTAAAAACAGAGCTGTTTTCTCGTTTTTTTTCATTTACTTTGCAAGCAAATAGCAGAATTTGTGAATTTAGTACTTGACATCGGCAATACTTTCGCCAAACTAGCTCTTTTCGATAATCAGAAACTACAGGCCATTTACCGAGTAAGAAGCTCATCGAATGGACAAGATACTTCTGATGAAAGAGACGAGCATCTTTCTTCGGCATCTCTTTCCGAGAAGCTGCAGTATGTGCTCGACAACTATCTCATTTCTAGGGCGATATTGGCCACAGTAAAAGAGCTTGACGAGGCGACTTCACTCCTCTTGTCGACTGTTTCTTTTCCACTTATTACACTTTCTTCAAACACTCCTCTCCCCATCGGAATTTCATACAAAACGCCCCATACTTTGGGAACCGATCGTTTGGCTGCAGCAGTGGGAGCTTACACCTTAGCTCCGGGAAAAGATTTATTGGTTATTGATGCGGGAACAGCCATTACATACGACTTTGTCTCACACGAAGGTATTTACTATGGAGGAAACATTGCTCCCGGAATGTACATGCGCTTAAAGGCCTTGCACGAATTCACCGGAAAGCTCCCTTTCGTTACTGCGGACGGAGCAACTCCATTTATAGGAGAGGATACAGAAACGGCTATTCGAAGCGGAGTAATCTGGGGCATTTTACACGAAATTAAGGGCTATATCGCTAATTATCGTGAAAAGCACCCCAACCTTTTAGTATTTTTAACTGGCGGAGACGCAAAACGCTTTGTCACTCCACAAGAAAGTTGCATCTTTGCAGATGATTTCTTGGTACTAAAGGGACTGAACGCTATTTTAAGTTTTAATTCCACCTTATAGAAGGAATCTACTATACGTATATAACAAACAAATGATTACAGTTAAAAAGCCTCTTCTTTTCGCGCTAACTAGCCTTATGCTTAGCGCTACGGCTTCGGCACAATCCACTAGCATCTCGCTAAATAACACCAACTCTCCCTACTCACGCTTCGGCGTCGGTACTCTTAATGACTTTGGCTTCAGCAGTAGCCGGGGAATGGGTGGAATTGGCGTAGCGATTAATAATGGTCGCGAAATAAACACGTTAAATCCGGCTTCGTATAGCAAAGTAGATTCACTGACTTGCCTTTTTGAGGGAGGTATCTCAATGCAAAAGACTCACTTCTCGGAAGGAGGAAATTCGAGTTCAGCAAACAATTCAAGCTTCGATTATTTAGCGATGCAATTCCGTCTTATGCCAAAACTAGGAATAACCTTTGGACTTCTTCCTTTTTCTAGCGTTGGTTATAATTTTGGTTCACAACAAGATAATGGAAGCAGCGATACCGACCTGAATACAGCTAGTCAAAGTTATTATGGTAGCGGAGGCATTCATCAAGTCTTCCTCGGTTTAGGATATGAAGTATTGCCTCATTTATCCATTGGTACGAATGTGTCTTATTTATTCGGCTCCATTGATAAATATTCTGTGTCGAATAACGGTGATGAGGATGTTTCACAAAGTGGATCACTCAACATTTACGACTATAAAATCGATTTAGGTGCACAGTATGATATTCTACTGAATGAATCTAAACAACAAAAAGTGACCTTAGGTGCAACTTATTCGTTAGGGCACACTATGAATACTTCTAGTGCAAGCGATATAAATGCCGATTTAACTGCAGGTTTGAAACTGCCACACAGCTTTGGAGTGGGTGCTTCGTATAGCGATAAAAAATGGGTAGTTGGTGCTGACTATACCTTGCAATTGTGGAAGGACTTTACCGATCCACTTATCAATTTGTCGACTATCGGTCAGCAGCAAATGAGCAATCGCCACCGTATAGCAGCCGGTGCAGAATGGACACCCGATTTGTATAGCAAGAGTTATACTAAACGCATAAAATATCGTTTCGGTGCTTATTACACTACTCCTTATTATAAAATAGCAACAACTTCCGGAAATTGGCAAGACGGGCCAAAGGAAGTAGGTGCCACAGTAGGCTTTGGGCTTCCTCTACCTACATTAGGTAACCGTTCTGTACTAAATGTCTCATTACAATATTCCCACGTAAAGGCTTCTCAGTTACTTTCCGAGAACACTTTTCGCCTTTGTATCGGACTGACGTTTAACGAGGCCTGGTTTAAGAAATGGAAAGTAGATTAACGCTACAATATGGACGGTGAAACAAATCATTCCCTGCGAATTCTACCTTTACTGCTTTTCATAGCATGTACAATAGCTTTCGCAGGTTGCGAAAAAGAAAAAAAGCAAATAGCTCCGGCGATAAAACAACGTGACTCCATACCTGTGCTTGCAACCACAGATATGGTTTCGTTAATATCTGACTCCGGCCTCACTAAATATCGAATTACAGCCAAAGATTGGAAAATATTCGACCGCACACGAGTTCCGAAATGGACCTTTGAAAAAGGGCTTCTTCTAGAGCAATTCGACAAGACCTACAAAGTCATTTCGACAATCCAGAGTGATACTGCCTACTACTATAGCGAAGCAAAAGTCTGGGAACTCAGAGGAAGGGTGAAGATCAGAAACGAGAAAGGTGACAAGTTCTTTACTCAACAACTTTTTTGGGATGAAGGTAATAAAAAGCTCTTCTCGAAAAAGCCAATCCGCATTGAACAGAATGATAAAATCATTACCGGTAAGGGCTTTGAATCGAATCAAGAAATGACAGTCTACCAGATTTATAGTACCGCCGGACAAGTGATGTTCGACGAAGGACAATTAAATCGCCCTAAGAAAAAGCCGAATACCGAGAATCCAAATGTAGACCCTGAAGGAGAACCTTCGAAAGCCGGAAATGCCGCAAACGAAGTCATTCCAAGACCTAAAGCCACAGGAAAGCCACTTCCAACACCTGTTGGAAAGCCCCCGATAATAGGCCCTGCACGGAAACTACCTCTATCTCATTAATACAAGATATCCCATGGAAATCATCATCGGCATTCTACTCTCAATGTTATTCTCCGCTCTCTTCTCTGGGGTAGAGATGGCCTTTGTGTCGGCCGATAAGATGCGATTAGAGCTAAGCAATCCCGAAGGAACGCTTACCGGAAAGATCCTTTCGCGCTTTTATCGTAATAAAAACAACTTTATTTCCACTTTACTTGTAGGCAACAACATTGCATTAGTGGTTTACGGTGTATGTATGGCACATCTTATTGGGGAGTTATGGCTAAGTAAAGTTACAAATAACGAAGTGCTAATTCTAGTAATTCAGACTTTCCTGTCGACACTAATTATTCTTTTTACCGGAGAATTTTTACCAAAAACATTCTTTAAACTTCAACCAAACAGGCTACTCGCTTTATTTGCTGCTCCCATCTATCTATGCTATTTAATACTCTACCCTATTTCACGTTTTACCTCATCGCTTAGTACATTGTTACTGAAAATGGGGGGTATAAAAGCTTCTAAAGAAACTCAAGAAAAGGCTTTTTCAAAAATAGATTTGGATCATTTTATTCAATCTAGTCTCGGCAGTACCCCAAACGATGAAGAACTTGAACCCGAAGTCCGCATTTTTCAGAATGCACTCGACTTTACCCAAACAAAAGTACGCGATTGCGCCATTCCACGTACTGAAATTGTCGCTGTTCCACTAACTGTAGACGTAGAAACTCTAAAAGGAAAATTTGTAGAAACAGGGTTTTCAAAAATATTAGTATTCGATCAAAACATAGACACGATTTTAGGTTACATCCATTCTTCTGAAATGTTTCGTCATCCGAATGACTGGCAAAAGCAGATTCAACAAATACCATTTGTTCCTGAATCGATGAATGCTAGCAAGATGTTGAAATTATTCATGGCACAAAAGAAAAGCTTGGCTGTAGTGGTCGACGAATTCGGAGGCACAGCAGGAATTATTTCATTGGAAGATCTTGTGGAAGAAATATTTGGTGACATTCAAGATGAACACGATACCAATCAATACATAGCCAACGAATTAGGAAACGGTGAATATCTACTCTCAGGGAGACTTGAAGTTGAAAAGGCAAACGAACTATTTGGACTCAATTTACCCGAAAGCGATGACTACATTACTATAAGCGGATTGATTTTACAACGCTATCAGAACTTCCCTAAATTACACGAAATCATCGACATCGAACCTTTTCAGTTTAAAATTGTAAAAGTCACTGCTACAAAAATAGAACTAGTACGACTAAAAGTGAGTAAATAATCTATTTTTTTTTAGAAAAAGATGGTCGTTTAAAGTTTTTTGTGTATCTTCGTGCCCTAAATGTGAAAGTGGATTATAAAACCTGAAAACATTCAATATAATTAAGTAATAAATAAAAAATAGATAAACTAAAAATGGCAACATTAGGAAAAATCAGATCAAAAGGTACCCTACTGGTCACAGTAGTTGGTGTCGCACTCTTTGCTTTCATTGCCGAAGCCGGCTTTGAAAGTTTTAAAAAGGGCTCAACTCCTGAAGCGGGCTCTGTGTATGGAGAAAAACTAACGGTAAACGAGTTCAATGAGCTAGTGGAAGAATATACCACAGTGGTTGAATTTACCTCAGGCAAAACTTCATTGACAGATGAAGAACTGACCAACATAAAAGATCAGGTTTGGAACAGTTATATCAGCAATAAAATCATGGAGAAGCAGGCTAAAGAACTCGGTTTAGTAGTTACTGATGCTGAAATACAAGACATTCTTACTAAAGGTGTCAACCCTATGTTGCGCCAAACCCCATTTACCAGCCGTACCACCGGACTCTTCGACAAAGATGCATTGGCTAAATTCCTTAGCGAATATACCAAGATGGATCGTACGCAAATCCCTGCACAATATCTTGAAAGTTACGATAAGATGTACAAATACTGGCTGTTCATTGAAAAAACAATCCGCCAAAGTCGTCTTGCCGAAAAGTACCAAGGTCTCCTTTCACGTGCTATGACTACCAACAAAGTTGAAGTAGAAGAATCGTTTGCCGGACGTGTTAATACCACAGACTTCCTATTAGCTGCTATACCTTACACTTCTGTTTCCGACAAAGAAGCTCCGGTTACTGACGACGACTTGAAGGCCATATACGAGAAAAGAAAAGAACTTTATAAAGTAGACATGGAGTCGCGCGACGTCAAATACATAGATGTACAGGTAAAAGCTAGTGCAGGAGATCGTGCTGCCATTGAAAAAGATGTAAAACAAGCACAATCGAAACTAGTAGCCGGTACCGACTATAAAAACATTTTGCGCGATGCGGCATCTACTTATAGCTACAACGATATGTTCGTAACGAAGAAAGCTTTCACCAATGATATTGCTGCCCGTATCGAAAAAGCAACAATTGGCGAAGTTGTTCCCACTTTTTATAGTCCTGAAGACAACACACTCAACACATTCAAAGTAATAGCTACTACCAGCGAAGCTGACTCGGTACGTTTCCGCGTTATCCCTGTGCAAAAACAGACAACAGAAGCTACAAAACAATTAGCCGACAGCATCTCCACAGCTTTACAAGCTGGCGCTGATTTTGCAGAACTTGCTAAAAAGTATGGTGCTTCAGCAGAGGCACAATGGGTTTCTACTGCCAGCTATGAGCAACAACAAAACCTAGATGCTACGAGCCAAGATCTTCTAAAGAACATCTTCAGCATGACACCTAACGAAATCAAAACACTTGATCAGCCAACCGGTAAACTCATTGTGCAGGTTACTGAAAAGAAAGCCCCTATTACTAAGTATAAAGTAGCTGCAGTAAAACGTGTAGTAGAATTTAGCAAAGATACTTACGGAAAGGCTTACAATGCACTCAGCAGATTCCTTGCCAACAATCCGACGCTTGATAAAATCATAGCCAATGCTGAAAAGTCAGGTTATCGCATACAAGAACGTAAAGACCTGTTCAACTACGAGCACAACATCGGAGGAGTAACCGGAACACGTGAAGCGATGCGTTTTGTATATGCTGCCGATAAGGGAGATGTTTCACCTATGTACGAATGTGGTGAAAACGACCACCTTTTGATTGTTGCACTTACTGATATTAACGAAGAAGGTTACCGCCCATTCGAAAAAGTAAAAGAAGAATTGAAGTACGAAGCTTCTTGCCACAAGAAAGCAGAAGTAATAAAGGCTAAATTGAGCAAGCAAAGAATTGCAAGTTTTGCCGACACCCGTAGCATTGCGAATGTAGTTACTGACACTTTGAAACATGTAAGTTTTGCAAGTGCCTCTTACATACCTCGTTTGAATACTTCCGAGCCAGCAATTAGTGCATATGCCACAATTGCAAAGATTGGTAAAATAACGAAGCCAATTGAAGGTTATGCCGGAGTTTACTTGTTACAAGCCATTGCTAAAGGAAAACTTCCTGAACAGTTCAATGCTGAACAAGAAACACAACGCGCTGCTTCTATGAACATGCAAACAGCCGGACGCAACTATATGCGCGATCTTTACCTCAAAGCAAAGGTAAAAGACAACCGTTACTTGTACTTCTAAAGATTTATAACGAAGCGTTCCAAGAAACGAACTCTTTGTATTGCTTTTACAGAAGCCCAAATCGAGATTCGATTTGGGCTTCTGTCTCAATTAGAGCTTTCTTTTTCAACTTGAAAGTAAAAAAAAACTTGAAACAGTTGCAAAACAGTGATATATATTGTAACTTTGTACAAAATTTAAAAACTAGGAGGATCTATACATGAAGGTAAGCAAAGAATCATTTACACAAATCGAATCTGCCATTCAAGAAGCTCTTGCACCTTACAAAAAAAGTGAGCAAGGAATAGTGACCGATATACATTTAATGATATCAGGTGACTCTGGCGAACTTACCATTCTCGATGACGATGATCAAGAATTGGGCAAGGTGATCATTCCGGAGTGGGTAGATAACCGAGATGAAAATTTCGAATTAGGTTGCCAGCAAGTACTTACCAACAAACTTCAGCGCATGAAGGAGGAAAAGGCCTTTGAAGATTTGGATTTAGTAAAGCCCTATTCTTTCATTTTACTAAACGATGATAAAGAAACCCTCGCAGACCTACTACTTATCGACGATCAAAACATTATACTCAGCGATGAACTTCTCGCCGGTTGGGAAAGTGATCTCGATTCATTTTTAGAAAGACTAATGGAAGAGTAAATCCTCTTCATTTTCACGATATTAAATCCACAGATAACTCTATCTTGTGGATTTTTTTGTTTTTTCTGTTACACTTTCTCTCCTTATTCGTTATCCCCTATAGAGAGTCCTTATTCGATGAACAGAATATTACTTCACTGAAAAGCTGTTTTAAACAACTAATAAAAACCGGAATGAGTCATGAACCCCTGCTCACTGCTTATTTGAAGCTGCGCCTAAATTTGAAGTCGATGGCCTGCCATCTACTGGGCAACGAAGAAGAAGCAAACAATGCTGTGCAAGAAGCTTTCTGTCGCTTGTGGCCCATTCGAGAGCGCATCCGAGACGAGCAAGAGGCCTCAGCATTGACCGTCCGTACGGCTCGCAACCTCTGCATCGACCAACTCCGACGAAAAAAGAGTTTGCCTATTGACCGGTTCGATGAACCTTTGCAAAGCTACGATACCAATAATGAGAACCGATCTCCCTCGTGCCAAATGATTAATGAAGATCGCAACATCGAAGAAGAGTTAGAAACTCGACAACGATTTGAATTCGTACAGCAAATTATAGAGAAACATCTCACAGAAAGTCAACAACTCATCCTTCGCATGAAAGATTTTGAAGGTCAAGAAATCGAGGAGATAGCCACTCAATTGAATATGCAGCCTACCAACGTACGAATGACTCTCTCACGAGCAAGAAAAAAAATTAGAGAACAATATAAAAGACTAACAAATGAAGACTAAGCACACCTACATTGACCGTCTCCTTGCCAAGTACTACAAAGGAGAGAGCTCCACAGCCGAGGAAGAAGAGTTGGTTCACTTGCTCTTCTTGGAAGAAAGTATACAGCAAGACCCTCATTACGAAGAACATAGAGCCGTTCTAGCTTATACCACCCTCGGACGTAAATATGCTCAGTTACAAAAAGAGACAACAGAAATTCCATTCATCCCACAAGAGAGTTCACAATCCACAAAAAGCTCACACTCAAAGAAGAACGAACTTTCTAGGAAAAAGAACTCCAAAATCTTCTCTTTCAACCATTGGAGTACCAAAGCCGCCTCAGTAGCTTTATTAATAGGTATCGGTTGCACCCTATTTTTCCTATCACAAAAGTATAACAACCTCGACGATGAAATCTGCGTAGCTTATATCTACGGCAAAAAGTCGACCGATAAAGAAGTCGTGATGCAACAGATGGAACAAACCCTCTCCAAATTCTCTTCAGAATCGGAGATTGGTGTAGAACAGCCACTCAGTAAGATGTTTCAAGGCATAGCAGATGTTGAACCCACTAATCCACAATAAACGAATGAAACGATTTCCATTACTCCTCCTTTTACTTGTTTGCAGCATTGCTGTAGCACAAGGACAAGATAGGCTAAACATCGAAAGATTTTTCAGCCATAAATATCGCAACTCCCACGCCATAATGGTAGAGATAAAGGGAGAACAGCTTGAAGCTTATCGCCTTTCGCTATACAAAAGTCTCGAAATAAAGCAGCAGCAAGGCGAAGTAAATAGCATAGAGCAAGCCGTCCAGGCAGATGCAAAATCAGCCTGCCGCAGTCAAGAAGTTAGAGTCGCAGGGAAGATAGTATCGGCATACTACCAACTCTCTCCCATCAGAGAAAGAGGACCAAACCGCTTTATCCTATTGCGCAAAGAAACGAATGACACAGCCGTACTCATCTACCTTGAAGGGTATACCGAACTAAAAAAGCTTATTCAAATATTCTTAAATAAAAAAAACTAATTGTATGAAAAAAGCACTTTTCCTCTCTAGCGTACTACTACCACTGAGTTTGGCAGCAAGTACTTTGCATCCTGCAAACGATCCGACATACCAAACGGAATCGGCAAACGACACAACCTTTTTATATAAAGGTAAACGAATTGTGATTGATGATTCAAAAGAACTTCTAAGTGTAAAAGCCTATAAGCAAGAAGGAGACACCCTACGATGCTGCTACGAAGGTAATTTTAATGAAGGAAGAACCACCGAACATTGGGAAGTTATGGAGAATTTCTCAATTCCATTTTTCGGATTCTTCCAAAAGAAAAAAACAAAGTCTTTCCAGAGTACCTCTTCACACTTCAAATCACATTGGGCCGGAATCGCCTTCGGATTCAATAACGCAGTGAATACGAAATCCGGTGGACTAAATGGAGCCAACGGGGTAGAAAACAACTATGGACATTCGTATGAAATAGCATGGAACATCTCCGACACTCACATCTCTCTACCTCATCCTAACCTCGGTATCGTACTCGGACTTGGTTTAGATTGGCGCAACTACCGCATGGACGATAATTCTCGTTTCCTAAAAGAAGGTGGTAAACTCTCTGTAACTTCCTATCCTGCAGGTTGCACCCCTAAATTCTCACGTCTCAAAACGCTCGACATCACCTTCCCTATCCTTTTGGAATGGCAGACCCTCTCTAATCACGGAAAAGTCTACGCATCAGTAGGTCCCGTTATCAACTTCAAAATATATAGCAGCATACTAACACGCTATACAGATGCCAACGGGCAAGCGTACAGAGAAGTCAAAAAAGGAGTTTATCAAAACCCGATAAATGCCGACTTACAGGCCATGGTAGGTTACAAAAAGATAGCCCTATATGCAAAATACTCGCTCTTTCCGTTGCTACAAACTAGCAAAGCTCCTGAGATGCATGGATTTTCAACCGGAATAATGTGGGTGTTTTAAGTCCGAACTTATTTCTTTCTCAAAGAAAACCTAAATGATACCCGTTGACGGAATTAAATTATAAAAAATGGTTATAAGAAATAGCAAGACTAGTAAAAAGTTAAATATTGTGTTAATTTAATTTTGTCAACGGGCAAATAAAATAATATTATTACATTTGCACAAAAACACACAACACCTTAAATAAAACTATGATGAAGAAGATAGCACTCTTTTCTTTGCTATGCATTTTTACATACAATACTTGTTGGGCACAGAAAAACACCGATACTAAAAAAGAAAGAACTATCTTCCTTTGGGGCCACATCAAAGATTCGTTTACAAAGGATGGCATAAGAAATGCAAAAATCACTCTTATGCACTCTGATAGCACTGTAGTCGACACCATGAGTGTTAACTATTATGATCATGGCTCGTGGATAGATTCCTATTATCGATTTGAGGTCCCTGCACGTCCGCAAAAATTCATCATCAAAGCGGAACAGCCCGATTATCAAACCACTTTCATCAATTATGAAATAAAGTATGTGGCACGAAATACGTATTTCGATGCACCTTGGCATTTGATGAAAAAGGCGGAAAAAAAAGAAGAAGAGCAAAGCCATGTACTCAAAGAAGTAGTGGTACAAGCTACACAAGTTAAACTTGTGTACAAAGGTGATACCTTGGTTTATAATGCGGATGCATTTAAGTTGTCGAAGGGGTCTATGTTGGATGAGTTGGTGAAGCAGATGCCGGGGGTAAAGCTGACGGATAAAGGTGAAATATTCTTGAATGGCAAAAAGGTGGATTATCTGCTACTCAATGGCAAGGAATTCATTAAGGATGATAATAAGGTGATGCTGGAGAATCTTCCTTCGTACGTGGTAAAGAATATACAGTTTTATGATAAAACTACGGATAAAAGCAAGTACCTGGGATACGATGCCGAGAAGAAAGAGTTTGTAATGGATGTGAAGCTGAAGAAAGAGTATTCCGTAGGATATACCGCGAATGCGGATGCGGCTAAGGGTACAGACAGCCGGTATCTGGGGCGTTTCTTTGGCTTGCGCTATACGCCTCAAACTCGTCTGATTGTATTTGGAAATCTAAATAATGTAAACGAATTTCGGGAGCCTGGAAGTGACGGTGATTGGAAGCCGACTAATTCTCCGGAAGGATTAATTGACATGAAAGAGATTGGCATTGCTTTTTCAACAGACGACAAAGATCAAAAATACTCGGACTATGTGAGTGGAGCAATCGTTTGGCGTAATAGTGATTATGCCAGTCAACAAGCTTCTGAATCCTTCCTTTCGACAGGTAATAGTTATTCCCGATCTAAATCGATGTCAAAATATAAAAATTATTCTACTTTTTTGAACCATTCTTTTACACTGAAAAAACCTTTTTATCTTCGAGTATATAATCAGATTCAATATTGGGAAAGTGATCAGAAGCAACAAAGTAGTTCAGCGACTTTTAATGCCGATCCGAAGAAATACGGTAGTATTGATCAGGTGCTGGATTCTGTCTTTAAATCTTCTTTAAGCTCTTCCATGAGCGGCATCGCTGTAAATAGACAGACTAATAATACGATATCTTCAGGACATACAACTCGAACTTATAACTCAGTTGTTGCGACTAAGAAGTTGATATGGGGAGATGATATAGAACTTTCTTATAATATCGATTATAAAAACACGAAAAATTCCGCGTACAATGCGTATCAGTTAGATTACTTGCAGAGCACTGCAACTTCGGATAACAGAAATCAATATATAACGCAACCGAGTAGATCTTATAATTATGAAACTAAGGCGCAATATACAGTTCATTTATTGAACCGCTGGAGTTATCTCTTTTACTATATTTACGGACAAGACTATTCCTCTGAGATAAGATCGCGCTACCGATTGGATTGGCTCAACGGATGGAGCTCGGGTGGTCATTCCTTAGGCGACTTGCCTTCTACCCGCGACTCTTTGCTCTTAGCACTAGATGCCGGAAATACGTATAGAAAGAGTTATATGATGCATTCGCATAAGGAAGGTTTTAGAATTTTCTACCAAAAAGATGCCAAAGGTAAGTATGTTTGGTTTAACTTGCATCTACCTTTTCGTTACCAAAAGGAGCGGATGAACTATCAACGCAACTTGTTGGATACTTGTGCGCGCGCAAATAATTGGCTTTTTCAACCGGATATGACGTTTATCTTGAAGACCAACAATTACAATCGTCAATATCAAGCGAATTATAGTACTGCTATCAGTACGCCTGATTTGGTACAAATGATAAACATTCGCGATGATTCCAATCCTTTGGCGGTAGTATTGGGAAATTCTAATTTGAAAAATACGGTTACGCATAACTTTAGTTTTTCTTTTTCAGATCGTGTTCCTGAAACTCAACGCTTCTTTAATGTGAGTACGGGGTTGAGTATTGTAAAACGCAAAATAGCCAATGGTTTTATTTACGATTCGGAAACCGGTGTGTACACCTATAAGCCGGAGAATGTGGATGGAAACTGGAACTTCTACCTCAGTCAGGGTTACGGAAATGCGATCGACAAGAAGAAGTATTGGACTTGGGAAACAAATACCAGCTGGAATTATAACCGGAATGTGGATTTGACGGCTGTAACGGGTAGCACGGTCAGCAGCCTTAGCAAGGTAAATAATCATGCGATAGAAGAACGCTTGAAACTTAGCTATCAGCAGGGTAAATTGAAAGGAAGTTTGGTAGGCAGAGTGCAATGGAACAATTCGACCAGCAAGCGAGAGAACTTTGAAACGATTAATGCTTTCGATTTCAACTATGGCATAACGGGTGGTTACAAATTGCCTGGAGATATTGATTTCGATACGGACTTAAAGATGTATAGCCGAAGAGGTTATGGAAATGCTTCTATGAATACGAATGATTTGGTTTGGAATGCTTCGTTGACTCGTTCTTTCTTAAAGGGAAGGGTGATTACCAAAGTGGATGGATTCGATTTGCTGCATCAACTCTCTAGTGTTTATTATTATGTGAACGGACAAGGCAGAACGGAGACTTTTTATAACACAATTCCAAGCTATGTGATGGTACATTTGATTTATCGCATTAGCTTTAATCCGAAAAAAGAAAATAAATAAGATGCAAATCCGTTGAAAAAGTTAAATATGCGCTAATTTAATTTCACCAGCACCTAAATAGGGTATAAATATACCTCAAACATGGTATGCTGTTTCAATAAAAAAGCCGTATCTTTGTCACAGAAAAAAAAGGAAAGCCCATTTTACTGAGCAAAGAATAACAACTAAATACATTGCATTATGGCTAAAATTGCAAAACAACTAACCGACCTCGTCGGCAACACTCCGCTCCTAGAGCTGAGCAATTACAATGAGAGTAAACAACTTGAAGCTACTATTGTAGCCAAGTTAGAGTATTTCAACCCCGCAGGTAGTGTGAAAGACCGCATCGCACTAGCCATGATTGAAGATGCAGAAGCAAAAGGCTTATTAAAAGCCGGAGCAACTATCATTGAACCTACCAGTGGAAATACCGGAGTTGGACTCGCTTTTGTTAGCAGCGTAAAAGGTTACAAACTCGTACTAACCATGCCCGACACGATGAGCATTGAGCGCCGAAACCTATTAAAAGCTCTTGGTGCACAAGTAGTACTCACTCCCGGCGCAGAAGGCATGAAAGGAGCAATCGCAAAAGCGCAATTATTACGCGACGAAACAGAAGGCTCCATCATCTTGCAACAGTTTGAGAATCCCGCCAATCCCGCCGTTCATGTACGTACTACAGGCGAAGAGATTTGGCGCGATACCGATGGAGAAGTTGATATCTTCGTAGCAGGTGTAGGAACAGGTGGTACCGTTTCCGGCGTAGGTCAGGCTCTAAAAGCACACAACGCGAAGGTGAAAATAGTAGCAGTAGAACCCGATGAGAGTCCGGTACTCAGCACCGGTAAAGCAGGTCCTCACAAAATTCAAGGTATCGGTGCAGGTTTTGTTCCGGGCACTTACAACAGCGCCGTAATCGATGAAATATTCCGCGTACCTAGCGATGAAGCCATCCGCACCAGCCGTCAATTGGCTGTAAAAGAAGGTCTCCTTGTAGGTATCTCTTCCGGAGCAGCTGTATATGCAGCTACACAGTTAGCACTTCGTCCAGAGAACAAAGGCAAGAAGATTGTAGCTCTATTGCCCGATACCGGTGAACGCTATTTAAGCACCTTGCTTTACGCTTTCGAAGAATATCCGCTCTAAATCGGAAAAACATTCCTAAGTATAGCAAAAAAGTTCTTTTAGTATAGCAAAAAAGCTCTTTTTGTATAAAGAGAAAGTTCTTTTAGTTTAGTAAGAAAGGAGTACGGCAAACTTAA